>CAZJIN010000085.1:0-8691 GCA_964545955.1 uncultured Sediminispirochaeta sp. | reverse complement strand
ATGAGCGCTGTTATAATCTAGATAATCTGGTGAATATACTCACTCGATATCAGCTGACCGGAGGAATTTACACCGCTGGAATAGATAAACAGTACACCGAAGGTCATCAAGCTTATCATGGAGAAGAACGTTACAAAATCAAATTCAAAAATTGATCCTCTTCTACGATCTTCGGTTGAGTTACCTATTGTCATTGTGCAGCCACCCCCATCTCAATGCTTCTATCGCCTCGTCGTAGGTTTGATCCGCGAAAATCCCCTGAAAGATCAGATTCGCGGCCCTTACAGCCCACCACTCCCAATCATTGGTAGCCTCAACCATTGTGACCACCACTACCTGTTCTTCCACAGGCCCACCATAAGGGGCGTATGCCGCGAACCAGGCGGTCCAGTTGTCTTCAAGCCCAACTTCACCAGTACCTGTCTTTCCCGCCACCTTCACCGCATCAGTTGTGATCACCACTTCGGCGGTTCCATCTGTAATCACTCCACGCATATAATCCTGGACCGTTTCAAAGGTTTCTTTCCTGACAGATGAAGTTCGCAGTATTTGGGGTTCCACCTTTTCTATCACCCGGCCGCTCACCGGGTCTACGACTTCAGCCACAAGATGGGGTCGATAGACAACTCCTTTATTTACCACCATTGCAATCATGTTCGCCATTTGTATCGGGGTGACCGCGAGAAACCCCTGTCCGATTGATGTGTTTACCGTATCTCCCCCCACCCAAGGGCTGTTGTGGACCTGTTCTTTCCAGATCGGGTTCGGTACAATCCCCTTCACTTCACCGCTCAGATCGATACCGGTGTATTCTCCGAAGCCGAAACCCTTCGAGAATCTTGATATTGTATCGATGCCAAGGTAGTTCAGACCAAGGGTATAAAAATACACGTCACAGGATTCCGCAAGCCCCTCGGCCAGGGCAACAGGTCCGTGTCCTTCCGGTTCATGACAATTAAATTCCCTGTTTCCCACCCACATTGACCCGTGGCAGGTTATTTCCCTGGTTGGATCTATCGCCTCCTCTTCAAGGGCCGCTGTGGTCATGACAATTTTGAAGGTGGAAGCCGGGGCGTAACTCGATTGAATTGCCCTGTTTATAAACGGGTGGTTCGGATCGAGGGCGTATTCCCTATAGTGAGTTTCCGCGTCGCTCTGATAGAATTTATTTGGGTTATACCAGGGATAGGAAACCATTGCCAGGATTTCCCCCGTATGCGGCTTCATCACGATCGCCGATCCCATTCTCTCTCCCAGTGATTCCTCGGCAAGCTTTTGAATATTCCGATCTATCGTGAGGACGATGTTTTTTCCGTTTTCGGGGGGATCCTCTCTCACCTTTATACTCTTTATCTGTTTTCCCCGTACATCTACCACATTGTATTGTTTCCCGTTGGATCCCCTGAGCAGCTTATCATATTCCCTTTCAATTCCGCTTTTTCCAATAGCCGAGTTAAGGTTGTATCCCTGATTGTACATCACCTGTAGTTCTTCACTTGTAATGTTTCCCACATAACCTATCACATGACCGATTGAATTTGTTTCGAGGTATCGCCTCAGAGGCTTGCTCTGCCAGGTCACTCCAGGGAATTGTTCAATATGTTCCGCGATATACGTCACCGTTTCGAGGGAAACTCCACTTCTAATCTCTACCGGCTGGTACTGGTAGCGGTACTGGGAGGGTATTTTTTTTAGGATACTATCCTTTGACATATTTATCACACCTGATAGGCGATTGCCGATTTGTTCGAGTTCAGTATCGGTCAGTTCAGCGGGGATAATATTTATGGCAAAGGAATCCACGTTGATTACCAGTGGGGTATCCTTGTTACGGTCAAAGATTTCTCCCCTCTGTGCGGGGATTGGAAGTATCCTTCTTGATACCTGTTGCGCGCGGTTTTTGAATTCCCCTCCTTTGATAATTTGAAGGTGAAAAATATATCCAATGTAAAAAAGCATAACAAAGCTTATAAAAAAAAGAAAAAGGAAGATCCGACCCCGATATCTGTTTTTTACCGTATTGGCTGAATAATACTGTTCATTCATAGGTGTTTACCCATACCTAGTCTTTATAATCTCTTTGTTTGGGTCTCATGTTCGCGAGATAATCTGGAGAGTTTCAACAGTACAAACACAAAAGGTGCGAGCAGACCATGGAGACCAAGTTGAATAAATGAACTCAGCGTAAAAACATCTCCGATTTTTTCCGGTAAAAATACCAGTACCAGAAGGAAAGATGTGATCATTTTAATCAGGGTAGCACTCACTATCAGGATAACAGGAAGTGAGACCGTATCGATAAAGACTTTCCCCCGGCTTAGTCCGTAGATATGACCAATCAGCGTAAAAATAAAACTATGAAATCCCAAGGGTGCCATACTGAGAAAATCAAGCACCAATCCGGCGGTAAAGCCGACGATTTTTCCTTGAAAACTCCCTAACTGATGGGAAAAAAACACAAGGACGATCAGGGTAAAATCCGCCTGTATATTGTAGACTGAAATTCCATTTAAAAGGCTTGATTGAAGTACCGCTATTAAAACAAGAATCGTAGCGTACAGCAAAGGATAATCTTTACGCATCAGTTGAATTCCTCAAGTAAGACCATAACATATTCGAGTCGTGAGAAATCAACCAGGGGTTTCACCTCGATGGTCAGAGACGATTCCCATTCAGGTGCCTCAATCTCGGCTACCCTTCCCACATATATATCCTTCGGATAAATCGAACGAAGTCCCGAAGTAATTACGAGATCGCCATAGTCAATCTCGTTTCTTGCCTGCTTTTTTACATATTTCATTTCAAGGCTTCGACTTTCAGGGCCCATGCCGTTCATGAGTCCTTCATATCTACTATCCCTCATTATAACGGCAACGTAGCAGCTGCTGTCGATAATCGGTAACACCCTGGCGGTATGTGCGGTCACTTCAGTCACCTTGCCTATCAGACTTCTCAGACCATTGGAGAAGGCAATGACCGCGGTATCGGAAACAATGCCGTGATTGCTTCCACGGTTTATGGTGAATCCGTTGAAAAGCGGTCCGGACTCCCGGGCGATGATTCTGGCCATCAGATGCTCATACTTCACTTTTTCAGAAAAGTTCAACTGGGCCCGGAGTTGTTCGTTCTCATACTTCAGATCAACTATTTCCCGTTCCATAACCATGTAGTCACCGAGTTTCGACTGAAGAGTTTCGTATTCTTCACGTATCTGCCGTAATTCTCCAATCGATTGAAAAAGGTCTTTAAAAAAAAGCCCAACCTGGGAGAATCCGTATTGCACAGATGAGAACGCGGAGGAACCTATCTGTTTCGATGAGGCACTGACGGTAAGAGACTGAGTTGAAAGTGCTAAAAGTGATATTATAAGTAAGAGCGCAAAAACTACTCCGTTTAAGTGCCGGGAAAAAAAACCTTTTATACCTTCCATTCCTCTATTCTATATACACCGGATCTGTTTTTATCATAAAACGGCTCTATTTCGTGCTGCTGTTCATGTAGTTGTAAAACGTATGACGACCGTTGTTCCCATGTCGCACATGCTCAAAATATTTACCGGCCCCCTTCGCGACACACAGAAGCGGTTCCTCCGCGAGGATCACCGGCACACCGGTTTCCTTCGCGATCAGCTTGGGAAGGCCCTTCAGCAATGAACCGCCGCCAGTCATAACTATTCCCCGTTCCACAATATCGGCTGCAAGTTCGGGAGGAGTCTGACTGAGGGTTCTCTTAATCTCCTCAATTACTGAGTTTATCGGTTCCTGCAGGGACTCACGAACTTCGACACTGTCTATTTCAAGTCTCCTCGGAAGGCCTGTAATGGCATCAGTGCCTTTAATCTCCATTTTTTCTATCTGTTTGTCCGCCACCGCATTTCCGATAGACATTTTGAGGGTTTCCGAAGTCTGTTCTCCGATGATCAGGTTGTGTACACTCCGCACATGTTTGATAATCGCCTCGTCAAACTCATCTCCCCCTAGACGTATCGCGTTCGTCACTACCATGCCGCCAAGGGATATCACCGAGATCTCAGTGGTACCACCGCCGATATCACAGACCATATGCCCAGCGGGTTCGAAGATTGGAATATTCGCACCAATAGCGGCGGCCAGGGACTCTTCAATCACCTTGACTTCCCGGGCACCTGCCTTGTAGGCACTCTCTTCAACAGCCCGGCGTTCCACCTCGGTGATACATGTGGGAACACCAATAACCATTCTGGGCTTTACAAACCAACGTCTGGGGAGAATCTTTGTTATAAAATATCTGATCATTTTTTCGGTAGTCTCAAGGTCCGCGATCACCCCGTCCCGTAGCGGTCTGATCGTGATGATATCTCCCGGGGTTTTCCAAAGCATACGCTTTGCCTCTGCGCCGACGGCAACTACTTTTTTTGTCCCCCTCTCGACGGCAACCACCGAAGGTTCACTTACGACAATTCCCTTACCGCGTACGTAGATAAGTGTGTTGCATGTACCAAGATCTATTCCGATATCGGTTGAAAAAGCGTCGGTAAGACGTTTTAACGCCATATAATATTCTCCTTCCGCATTTGTTTAATATAGTTTTAACAGGGCTCCGTAATGGGAAGAGTCGATATTCAACGCTTTCCGCCACTCCGCCCGGGCTTTTACCTTGTCCCCCATCCTATCATAAATCTCACCTAAATAGTAATGCGCATCCGCAGATTCCTGATCCAATGAAAGGATTTTCTCGTACTGATCCCTGGCCTTGAAATAGTCATCCCTCTCCAAATATATACTTCCGATTAGAAATCTGGCCTTTTTTTCTATCGTCGCCTCATCTGTAGAATGAACTGCACGCATGAGAAAATCAAGGGCTTTCTCGACTTTTTTTATCTTGTAATAAGTTTGTCCAATGGTCAAATAGAGCAGAGAATCCGGTGTCGCTTCGGCGGCTATTAAAAAGTTCTCCACGGCCTTCTCGGAATCCCCCAGCTCGCTGTAGGCAAGTCCCAGATAACGGTAGCTGTCCTCCCCCACGTATCCCGATTCAATAGAATGTTCCAGATGGCGAACAGCCTGATCAACATAGAATCTACCCTTGTGGTAATATGTTTTTCCCAGGATGTAATGAACCTCCGCTCTCATAGGAGGATCATTAAGGATTAAAACCTTTCTTAAATTAACGATCGCCATATCGTAAAGCGGGATCTGATCTTCCAGAGAGTAGAGACTGCTGCCTCTATAAAAATAGGCAAATCCATTGAGTATCAAATAACGCGAGGCCAGGGGATTTTTAGAAAGGTATTCTTCACAAATTTCGTTGACTTTAGAATATTCTTTTTTATCCCAGAGTGTAAGCACATCCTGCGCTTCTCCTCCGGCCTCTTCGTCGTCTGTCAGTACTGGCCCATCCGTTTCCGGTGATATGACATCTTTCGCTCCAGCCTGCCTGTTTCCACTCACCTCTTCGGAAAAAAATAAAAAATAGACAACCGTCCCACCACCGATTATTGCAAGAAGAATAAGCAGTATGGGCCAAAGAATAATTGATTTTTTTTCATTCCTTGCTGAAAACTGGTAACGACTTTCCGGTAGTTGCATTTTGCAGCGCCCTTCTTTCGGGATATTTCTTAATAAAAAAAAAAGGCAGACCTGTAAGCCGGGTTCTGTCATGGGTGACCATCTATCTTCAGATACCGTTCCCGGTATCTTCACGCAGCCTACCCGCGGTGATTGAGCGGACAACTCCACCGCTGCTCGGCTTTGCTCCTGGCGAGGTTTACCATGCCTTTCCCGTTACCGAGAAAGCGGTGGGCCCTTACTCCACCATTTCACCCTTACCAGACCACACAATCGGAGATCCTGTGTCCTGGCGGTATATTTTCTGCGGCACTCTCTATAACACTCCTCAGTGTCTCCGGGTATTACCCGGCGCCATGTCCTATGGAGCCCGGACTTTCCTCCGCCGACGTTATCCATCGACGGCGGCCACCCGGTCTGCCTCTCTTTTCAATAAAAAGTTCAAACAGTACCTTTTCAAATCAGGCGCTTTCAAAAATCAAAGAGTTTTGAAACGCCGGTATTTCTATTCTTCAGCATCCAGTTCTTCCGGCGACACCAGGTCCGCCAGGCTACCGGCTTCATCGGCACCGATAAGTTGCTCGTCCTCTTCCATCTCTTCATAAAACAGAATTCTACTGCAGTAAGGACAAAAAAGAATGTGTTCTCCCTGGTGTACGTCGTTCACAAACTGCTTCGGTAGGTTCATGTGACATCCCGTACACACCGAATTCTTAATTGGTACGATACCAAGACCTGATTTGCTTCGCACGATTCGTTCGAATTTGAACACTATCTCGTCATCAAGGTCGGGAATAATCTCTTTTTCCTGTTTTTCGAGACTTTTCAACGCGTTCCGCTTCTCATCGTTTTCCGATTCTATTTTTTCCTGCTCCGCCGCGATCTCCTCTTCCTGGAGCTGAATCATTTTCTCATCCTTGCCGAGGGACTCGGACAACTCATCAAGTACCTTTTCCTCCCTGATCACTTCCTTGCGCAGTTGCTGTTCTTTTTCGGTGGCGTCCTTTATTTCCTTGTCCAGGGCCTCGTATTCCCGCTGTGTCGTAATCAGGTCCATTTGCTTTTCGTACTCTTCCCGCTGTCTTTCAGCATCATCTAGACGAATTCGCAGATGTTTTATATTGTCCTTGGTGTTCTCAACCTTGTTGTTTTTCTCAAGATAACTCTTTTTGAGTCGATTGAGCAGCTCAATCTTTGTATTAAGCAGTTTCGGGGTATCCTCGATCTGCTGTTCCAGACTGAACTTCTCAGAGAGGATATCCTGTAGAACCCTCAATTTTTCAAATACTTCCTGCATCATACCAACAAATCCTCCGTATGTGTCTTTTATCTTCAGGTATCAATATAGTCTTTTAGTCTTCTGCTACGCTTCGGATGTCGTAGCCGCCTTAATGCCTTTGCCTCGATCTGGCGGATACGTTCCCTCGTCACGTTAAAATACAAGCCAACCTCTTCCAGTGTGAGGGAGTATCCGTCCTCGAGTCCGAAACGCATCTTGAGTACTTCCTGCTCCCTTGGGGGTAATGTTTCCAGCACGTCCTGGAGCTGTTCCTGAAGTATGGTAAACGCAGTCTGACTCGCAGGGTTTTCCACATCCTTATCCTCGATAAAATCCCCGAGCAATGAATCTTCTTCCTCACCAATAGGTGTCTCTAAGGAAATAGGTTCTCTTGCCACATTTTTGACCGATTTTACACGGAGGACAGACCAGCCGAGACGCTGTGCCACCTCTTCATCACTTGGTTCACGGCCAAGCACCTGCATGAGCTGTCGTGACTCACGCACCACCTTGTTAATCTGTTCAATCATATGCACGGGAACACGAATTGTCCGAGCCTGATCGGATATCGACCGCGTGATCGCCTGACGAATCCACCAAGTCGCATAGGTTGAGAACTTGTATCCCTTTCGATACTCGAACTTCTCCACCGCCTTGATCAGGCCTATATTCCCTTCCTGTACGAGATCAAAGAAATGCAATCCACGATTGGTGTATTTCTTCGCGATACTCACCACCAGCCGCAAATTGGCCTGAATGAGTTTATCCTTCGCGGTCTTCATCAGGTATTTGCCCCTCGCGATCTCCTTTGCCTCATCTAGAATCTCATTGATAGAACTCTCAAACTCGATCTCGATGTTCTTGAGCTGTTTCTCATTCGTCTGGATCCTTCTGATCTTTTCCTTTATCACATCCGAAGAGAGTTGAAGACGTTCCTCTATCTCTCTTCTGTTTTCGGCTATCGCCAGTCCACGACCCATACTGCGTAGCTCCCGGGAACTTTTTACACAAAGACGATTCTCAATTCTCCGTTGATCCTTCTGATACCGAATAATACGTCGCTCGGTATCCAGGAACTTCTCCGAGAAAGTGAGAATCTCCTCCTGTTGCAAATCCAGTGCTTCCAGGTCCCTGAGTATTTCACCCCGAAGGTCCTGCAACTCATCGCTCTTCAGTACGTCTTTGCCGGTGGTGATCAGTTTCTTTTTCTGCTCGATGTACTGTTTTAGCCTGGCTGTAACGGGACGTAATTCCTCTCGATAACTCTGGTTTAACCGTCGTCGTTCGGTGAGTATTTCAGAAATTTCCTTCTTGCTGATTTCCATTTCTCTAGGATCAACACGGGAGAAGGTCTTTTGCATGATATCAAACATCTGCGGTATTAACATCCCTGACTTGTGAATCACGCTCTTTATAATATTCTCACCATCCTCCATCTGTTTTGATAGCTCCACCTCCTGCTCCGCAGTGAGAAGATTTTCTTTTCCAATCTCACGCAGGTACAGTCGAATGGGATCATCAACGGATGAAGCATCCTTGTCACTATAGACAACTTTTTTCTTCATATCAGAGACGTCCTTTTGTTGTTCGTCTTCTTCCTCAATATTTGTATCATTTTCTTCATCAAAGCTCTCATCCAAGACCTCTACGTCCTCCTCTTCGCTGGTTTCGAGGGATAATTCAGCCTCATCTTCAAGCGTTACCTTGTTTTTTTCAAGGAGTTCCAAAACCTCTTCGATTTTGTCAGAATTAACAATCGAATCAGGCAGGAAGTCATTTACCTCATCGTAGTTAATCTTTTTCTTTGCTTTTGCATATTCTAACAGTTTGACAACAGAGGGATCTGTTTCAAGTTCTGTCATTGCG
>CAZJIN010000084.1:0-8716 GCA_964545955.1 uncultured Sediminispirochaeta sp. | reverse complement strand
AGGGAGAAGAAGAGCACCATGCGAAAAAATTTTTTCTGAGGATCTCCGGACTGTGGAGGATATCCCGATTTTGAACGTAATGATCTGAAAAAGCCGTTATTCTGATTTTCTCCCATCAATTCTCTCCAAGCTTTGATCCCTCAAGATCTCTATTTCCATTGATAAATGCATCCCAGGCAAGGGGTTTTTTACCTTGCAACTGTAACTTTTCAACACACAGGATATTCTTGCCAGTTTGTATCAGAATTCCATTTTTTTTGTCTATACCGAGCACCGTACCCGCGGTTTCTTTTTTTTGTTCGAGAGGTGCTGACTCTCCAAACCAATCCCCCGACAAGACATGCGTCTTGAGCAGGGAAAGCCGAACCCCTCTGAAAAAAGTAAAAGCCTTCGGCCAGGCTTTGAAACCGCGCACCATTCGTTCGATCATGACCGCGGGCAGATTCCAGTTTATCCTTCCGTCCTCCTTGCTCAATCGCCTGCAATAGGTCGCCTTCATCGGATCCTGAGGCTCGGGAACAATCGAACGACGTTCCATCTTTTCAAGAACATCTCTCAGCATATCCGCCCCCCTCTGCGCGGATAATTCGGTCAGAACTTCGGCGTCAATACTTTCGTCCAGGGGGATTTTTGTCTGGTGTAGTATATCACCTGAATCGAGTTCCAGGGCGATTTTTTGTATTGTCACGCCGGTTTCATGATCACCGTTAATAATTGGCGCGATTAACGGAATACTCCCCCTGTATGCGGGAAGGAGAGAGGGGTGGACATTGATTGCCCCTTCCGGGAAAAGTTCGAGGAACTTCGGTCCAAAAATTCTGCCAAAGGCGAATACCACAAGCAGGTCGGCTTTCAGCGGGAAAAGCGTTTTTCGAGCTTCACCCCTCAGAGTATCGAATTGGAAGACCGGAAGACCCAGTTCATCGGCAAGAACCTTTACCGGAGGCGACACCAACCTTCGTGCGCGGCCACTGGGCCGATCGGGATTGGTAAGGACCCCCACAACCGTGTGGTGGGACGCGACCATCCGAAGCGACGGGACCGCTATTTCAGGAGTACCGGCAAAAAGAACCCTCACAATCCGTCTCCCCATGGCTTGTTGTGTTCCGGCAGAACCCTGGAATTCAGCGTTTTTATTGTCGGACCTTCTTGTGATAAAGCTTCAAAAGCTTGGTACGACGGACCTCGTCGATATGATCGATAAAAAGAATACCCTTCAGATGATCCATCTCATGTTGAATCACCCGCGCGAGGATCCCCTCCGCGTCAATTCTGAAAGGCTTCCCCCGGGTGTTCAGTGCCTGAACCGTGACGGCTGCCGGCCGCACCACATCAGAAAACACCCCCGGGATACTCAAACAGCCCTCTTCATAGGGCAACTGCTCCTGACTTGTGAGTAAAAGCTGGGGGTTGATGAAAACCATCGGTTCCTCATTGGGGACCTGGCAGACAAAAATCTGATTGGCCAGTCCTACCTGGGGACCCGCAAGTCCGATGCCGTCCCCCATGCGCATGACCGTGATCATATTCTCCGCGAGCTGCTCAATATCCTCATCAATATCCCTGATCGGCTCCGCGTCCTTCCTAAGGATATCATCGCCAATCGTTACAATATTCAACATATTACAATAGTACAAAAAAGAAGCCTGACAGTCAATTAAGTCCGAAGACAGCCTGACCCAAGGGGAACTTCAAAGCAATCCTACGGGATCCACATCGATTTCCAGGTACACCGACGGGGGTTTTTCAAAACTACCGTACCAGGCCCTCAGGTCCATGTGGGTTCGGTTGAAGTTCCGTGTACGAAGGATCAGCTGGTACCGATGGTTCCCCGCAATGATTTCAATAGGGCATTCAGAAGGTCCGAGGAGTTCCGCCCCGTGGTTTGACAAAAACTTCAAATCAGCGGAAATGCGATCGATGAGCTCTCGTACGCGGCCCCGCTGCCTGCCCCTCACCACAATCCTGAAGAGCCGGTAGAACGGCGGGAATTGAAGCTCCCGCCGCATATTCAACTCTTCCTCGTAAAAACCCTCCAGATCGGAAGCCACCGCCATTTTTATAGCGGGTGCTTCAGCCTTAAAGGTCTGAACAAGAACCCTCCCGTCTTCAAGGAAACGTCCCGCCCGTCCTGATACCTGCACAATCAATGAAAAAGTCCGTTCCCCCGCGCGGAAATCAGGTATGTTGAGCCCGCTGTCGGCGAGAACGATCCCCACCAGCCGTACTCCGGGAAAATTGAGCCCCTTCGCCACCATCTGTGTACCAAGGAGCAGGTCATATTCCCCGTTTCGAAAATCATGAAGAATTTTGCCGAGGCTTCCCTTTTTTCTGGTGGAATCTGTGTCTACCCTGGCAATCCTCAATTGCGGAAAAAGCTGCCGGATATCCTCTTCGATTTTTTCGGTGCCGAATCCGGAATACCCCACGTCCAGAGATCCGCATTGGGGACAGACGGAGATAGGTTCGCGGGCGTACCCGCAATAGTGACACACCATTTTTCCACTGGACTTATGGAGAGTAAGGTTCACCGAGCAGTGGTTACACTTCATTTCATAGCCACAGCTTCTGCAGTGAAAAAAATAGCTGAACCCCCGCCGGTTGAGAAAGAGGATCGTCTGCTTTCCCATCGCCGCGGTTGACATTATTTCTTTTTGCAGTTCATGGGAGATGGAACTTTTTTCACCGTTCATGGGAATCGTTTTCACCTGCGGCATGGGACCGCCTGACACTCGAAGGGGAAGGTCAATCCTGACTATGACACCCTCCTTCATGAGGTGGTACGCCTCCAGGGAAGGGGTCGCGCTCCCCATCAGAAGACGGGCTTTTTCAATAGCGCATCGTTTCATGGCCACCTGCCTGGCATGATATCTCGGGCTGCTTGAGGACTTGTAGGAACTTTCGTGCTCCTCATCGAGGATGATCAGACCGAGGTTTTCCAGGGGACTGAACACGGCGCTTCGTGCTCCGACCACCATGTGAGCCTTTCCTGCGCGGATTCGTCGCCATTCCCCCAACTTCTGAGAAGGGGTGAGTTTTGAGTGCCAGACCGCCACTTCATCCCCAAACCGTGCTTTTAACTGCTGAATCAGTTGGTGGGTAAGGGAGATTTCAGGCACCAGATATATGACCCCCCTACCGGCGGAGATTTCATCCCCTGCGAGCTGGAGGAAAACCTCCGTTTTGCCCGAACCTGTCACTCCAAAGAGGTAATACAGTCGCTCCTTGCCCGTTCTAACCCGTTCCAGTGCTGCCACCTGGGCGTCCGAGAGTAACTCCGGAGGGGTAAAACTTCCTTCCTCCGCCGGGAAAAAGTCACCGCCCCTCTCTTTCTTTCCCCCGGGAATCATAACGGCGAGGGCTTCACCGGTGGTGCAGAAATACATACGTGACACCCACAGGGCGAGGTCGAGATGTCTCTGGTTAAAAAGGGGTTCGGGATCAAGGGTCCTCTTCAATCCGCGTATCTTAAAATTTCCCTTCGGTGGTTTTTTGCCCACCGCCACTACATAGCCGATGATGAGTTTTCCCCTGAAGGGGGCTTCTACCCGCATACCGAATAAAATTTCCGTGCTGTCATCGGGGGGCAGGTAGGTAAAAGGGCCCTCCACCGGCAGGTTGAAAACTACCTCAACGTATGTATCCGCCACGGGGTATTCATCCTTCCTGTTTTTCAAGGATCTGTTTAAGCTTCCGCAAATCGTCCCACACGGGTTTTCGATAGACCGGATTACGCAGGACCCCGCTGGGATGATAGGTGGGTATGAGGGGTATCCCCTGAAACTCGAAGATCCTCCCATGGAGCTTGCCGATTCCTTCAATGGTGCCTGTCAGTAGGTGGGTTGAAATCCTTCCGAGGGTCAGGATGGCCAGGGGCTCGATCAGTGCCAGCTGCCGCTTTAGATAGGGCATACAGGCGACGGATTCATCGGGAAGGGGATCGCGATTGCCGGGGGGTCGACATTTTATGACATTTCCGATAAACACATCCCTTTCACGATCGAGACCGATAGCCTCAAGCCATTTATCAAGATACTGGCCGGCCCGTCCTATAAAGGGTTTACCCGTAGCGTCCTCCTGGGCTCCGGGGGCTTCCCCTATGATCATGACCTTCGGTCGCAAAGACCCCTCGCCGGGGACGGGGTTTTTTCTTTCCATTCCCAGACTGCATTTGCGACAGGCTCTAATCTCCTCGGCGATCTTCTCCATCGTGTCCCTACCGTAGACATCGACAACGCCACCGTGGGAAGACGCCCCAGTCCGGAGCCCCCCCTTCATGGCCGGATTCGGAGTACTCCTCTTTGCAGGGGGTTCAACCTTCTCAGGCCGCCGCCATCCACCGTTCAGATAGTCCTCCGCCATGGAGAGGAGCTCCTCGTATTTATCGTGTATATCGTTCATCGTATTCTACCTTATGCAAAAAAAGCCCCTTCGCGGGTGCCGTCGGCCCCGCGAGAGATCTGTCGCGACCGTTGATCAGGTCCCGCATCCCCTCCGGTGGCGCGTCATTTCGGCCGAGTTCCAGCATCGTCCCCACAAGGGACCGAACCATTTTCCAAAGAAACGCGTTTCCCACAATTCGAAACACCGTATATTCCTTCTCCGGGAAAAAAGAGGCGGCATAGATGTACCGAATCTTTGATTCGCTCGGATCCCCCGCAGCCGAGAAGGTGGTAAAATCCCGCTCACCAACCAGGAAGGTAGCATAGCCGTCCAATATCCCTGCGGAAGGTATATCGGAACGGGCATAGCAGTGGGGTTTCCCGAAAAGGTCAGGAATACCGGTTCGTGAAAGGTAATACCGGTATTCCCTTCGCAGCGCGCTAAACCGCGCGTGAAAGTCCTCACCAACTTCACGGCTTTCGAGTATTTTTATATCCAAAGGAAGAAGTCGGTTGAGGGCGAGGGAAAATTTTTCCGGCGGAATTGATGATGATCCGAGGTTGAAATGGCACACCTGTCCCCGCGCGTGTACCCCCGAATCGGTTCGCCCTGAGGCAATGACAGAGGCTTTTTCACCAGTCAAATTCAATACCGCCTTCTCCACCTCCTGTTGTACCGTCGGCTGGTCCGTCTGACGCTGCCAGCCGCAGTAGCGGCTTCCGTCGTAGGCGAGGCGCAACATGACACGAAACGCCATCACTCATTACCCTTCAATTCCCTGTTTATCGCAGAATGGATTTCCCTTGCCCTCTCCAGCAGGGTCGAAGGTTTGTCCTTTGATGCCTTACCCAGTCCGAAAAGCCTTCCCACCATGGTCTTCGCACGCTCAAGGGAGGCACGCCGATGTTCCGGATTGTCTCCGGGACCGTACTTGTACTCAAGCTGTGCCGCTATGTAAAGTACCCCGTCATACCCGTAATTCTGGTCTATATCAGGCCCGAGGATACCGGCATCGGCGATTCCCTCGGTCCCGTCCTCTTCGTACTTGAGCGCTTCGGTATAGTAGAACCAGGCTTTGTGGTAATATATTTTTGAGAGATAATCAAAATTCTCTCCCGAATACTTTCGATTTAGATCTTCACATAACCATGCAGCCCTGAGGGCGGCGAGACCGCTTTTAATGGTAGGACTGTTCTCCCTGGGAAAATGTTGCATGCTGTATATTGCATAATGATAAGAAGCCACCCCACTTTTAAGGGTACGGGGTTTTTCAAAATCCAGGTCCGGAAAAATCTTGTTGAGGCTGTTTTTCCGCGCATCGGTCTCAGCTTCAATCGCCTTCAGGGCACCGAGGGAAATATTGTTAAAATCCTGGGGAAATGCCGCGTATCGGCATTTCGGGCATACCGTGATACTGTATACCAGGGGATATACCTCACCAAACTTCTGTGTGGGTTCATAAAGCCTTCTCAGTTCATCGGTGAGCGAACCTGCGATCAGCCGTCCTCTGCCCGTTCGCAGGTCCTCCCTCTGGAAAATATATTCACATACGGGACATTCGATATTTTCTTTTGAAAAAAAGGTGATTGTGTCGCGGGCCTTCGACTTCATCTATTCCCCCTCGATTATGACAATTGCTACTGCCGAGTGCTCTTCGTGGGTGAGGGAAAGGTGCACCGAGACCCCGTTATGCCGCTCAAGAGCACTCCTCGCTGAGCCGAAGAGCTTGATGCTCGGTTTTCCATTGTGGGAATTCACTACCTGAATATCCTTGAGCACCAAATTCCGCATTCCCGTTCCTAAAGCCTTGCCGAAGGCTTCCTTTGCCGCGAATCTGGCCGCAAGGGACAGAACCCTCCCGCTCTTTCTCTTCCATACATTTTCAATCTCATCGGGATGAAAAAACCTGCTCAGCAAGCCGGGGTTGCTGAACCAGTGTCTCATCCGTTCCACACTGACGATATCCACTCCTATTCCCAGGATCACCGTTCCTCCTCCTCTTGTCCACTGGTTCCTGAAACCTCGATCATGACACTGTCGGGGCTGTACTTCAATACCAGTACCCCAATTGGAACATCCGGATTGACCGGCAGTTCATAGGTTCCCGCTTCGCTAATCCCGGAACAATCTATCGTCAGCATAAAATCTTCTTTGTTCAGTTTTTCCAGAAGAAGTTGGGCACCCTGAACGGCGAGGAGGGTCTCCTCGGGTAAACCCTCCACTTCAAGGTTTTCATTAAGATCAAGGGCGATCAGATCGATGTTTTCTATGGTCTTCAGGATAGTGTTCTCCTGCACGATCCCAAAATATTCAACCGTGTTACCTCCCGGAAAGCGACTGAACTCATCTGGCTTTTTCAACCTCAGACGAACGGTAAAATCCTCCATCCTTCCAGTCAGATCAATCGGTTCTGTTTCAACTGTTTCAAGATCCGAAATTGTACTCTCCAGCCCCTCCACTTCCACAGAAGAGGGGGTTAAAAAAAACTGAGTCAGCTCGTAACCCTTTGCGGGATATCCCACCAGCGAGGGGACTACCTTCACGCTCTTCGAAAGTTTTTTCTCAATCTTCAAGGAAATTTTTCTCGGTTCCACCTTCATCTCAAGGGGATCGATATGGGCGAGGCGCCCCCCCTTTACAACCTGAATCGGAACCGTATAACTCCCTTCCTGCTCATACCCGGAAAAATCCGCGTGGACCTCCACATCATCCTCGAGCACCAGATTGATTTCTTCACTCCGTCCCCGCAAGGTGACCCTGACGGTCTTGGGAAAATTCTCGGCTGGAATAAACTGTTCAGATATCCGTATATTCAGGGGAACACTGAAAAACCGTTCCTCCAGGGTTGTCATCTGATTAAAAAGAAACAGCAAAACCGCCGCGGCGATGGAGAGGATTTTGACCGGCCAGTTTTCGGTTATTTTTTGAATGGCTTTGTTAAGACGCAACTGATATATCCTCACTTTCTTCAGCGGATTCGCCGCCTACTCCAAGCAGATTTCGAAGGGTACGCCCCACCTCTTTGGAGGACAGATCATAATGCAGGTTGGCATCGTAGGCCAGGGAGAGGGCTCCCGTCTCCTCAGAAAGCACCAGAATCACCGCGTCGGTATCCTCCGCCATACCCAGGGCGGCCCTATGCCGGGTCCCGAAACTCCTCCTAATATCCACCTGCTCACTAAGGGGAAGGAAACACGCCGCCGAAAGGAGCTTTCCCGACTGAACTACCACCGCTCCGTCGTGGAGGGGTGTGTCAAAGGCGAAAATGGTGATAAGCAGGCTGGAGGAAAGATCGGCGTTCAACCGCGTCCCGTTGTCAAGCAGGTTTTTTATTCCCACCTGTCGCGGGAAAACAATTAAAGCTCCTCTCTTCCTTCCCGCGAGTACTTCAAGCGCGTTGATTACCGTTTCGATATGTTCCGCGTTTGCGCGAGAGGTGAATCCGAAGATATCCCCCCGACCGATTCGGGTAAACATCGTCCTCAACTCAGGCTGAAATACGATGGCTACCATTATCACCAGTACGGTTGCCAGACTGTTGATGATCCAGAGCAATGTTTGAAGGTTGAAAAAGAAGGCCACAGCGTAGATGAGGAGGACCAGAAAAGCCCCCTTGAATAACTGGACCGCACGGGTCTCGGAAATTAATTTGTAGATTTGATAAAAGAGAAAAGAGAGGATCGCGATATCAAGAAAAGGTCGTAGAATCCTGTCTATCACCCATATATCGTTTAATAGTTCCATCAATTTACTCCTAAGAACTCGGAGTCTTACGGGGCTTCTCTTTGCAGGTATCAAACTCCAGAAGATTCATTTCCATGACCCGTCCGTTTACCATATAGTATCTGTTCATATTGTTCCACAAGGTGTAACCGCACCCGCCGGCCTGCAGGACTCCTTCCAGCTGTCGATTAAGATAGAGCTGGTAATCCTCCTCTTCCATGGATAGTTCTCTCCCGATCAGAAAAGCCTGTACATAGGGTCTAATAAGACTCCTGCCCTTCGAAATCAGTTGGGCCCGCTCCGTTCCGATCTTGTATAATTCAAAGGCCCGATCGATATAATCTTCCCGATCGAGAAAGTCTCCCGGAAAATGTGAAGGATAATACATCGGACAGATCACCTCCACATATCGGGAGAGCATTTCAAGATCCTGACCGATCCAGTTCCCCATCCGATACCATGAATTGAATCCGTAGAGGTCTGTTGAAATCGGAAGTTCCAGGGTCCCCCTCGCCTTCTTGATAAACGATTCAATAGCCTCCGTTTTCAGCATCCCCTCTCTGCGATGCCTGTACCGAACGGAACCGAGATCCCCGTCGGAGGGAAAACG
>CAZJIN010000083.1:0-8726 GCA_964545955.1 uncultured Sediminispirochaeta sp. | reverse complement strand
GTCCTCCGTACCCCGATGAAAGGGGAAGTACCCGTGCTCCCCGACCCCACAGATCCGGGCGGGGGGATACGTCGCCGCCGATGATAAAAAATTCAGGATCAAACCGCGCGAGCCAGTGCTCCAGGGGATAGGTGAGAACTTCAGGAGGTCCCTGGGGAAAATCCATGGTGAAAGCACCCTGTTCGCACCCGGGGGGGAGCCCGGTCCCGGGATGAGGGAGGACCGCGTACATCCGGCAATACTCTAAAGGAGAGAAGAGGAGAATCTGAGTCGAAAGGATAATAGCCATTCCCGGGAGGAGTATTCTCAAGTCACCGGTAAAGCCCGCGGAACTGAGAAGACATGGGGAGGGCTGTTTTTTATATTTGTTTTCTGAAAAAAATCGGATTCCCCCCTCGAGAAGCAGGGCAAGAAGCACCTGGAAAAGGACCGTGTGTAGCGGAAGGGGGCCCGGGCCGATCAACCTCGCCTGAACAGCCGCCACGGGAACCAGGACGAGGGCGAGGCGGTAAGGTCGGTGCCCGGAGAAAGGGAAAGCCGTGGAAATAAGCAGGGCGAAGCCCATCGTAATAAGGGTGTTCGGCTCGATGGTCCGCGCGAAAAGGGCGTGAAGGGTGAGAAGAAGCGCCGGGGCCGCCCATACCTGGAGAAACGGACGGATTCTGAAGAGAAGCATTGACGAAAAAAGAACGCTGAAAAGGAGGAACAAAGCCGGCGGAATGATCCCCGTAATAGTACTGTACAGATTTTTGTGTTCCAGGATAAAAGTTCTGGATGAAATAATTCGATCGACTATCTTGATAGTCTTAAACCGCTCGAAGAGGGAGGAGTCCCTTTTGAACTGTACCCTTATCATACCGCCATCCCTCCCCGCATAACGGATTCTTTCCCTGTAAAGGGGGGAACCCCAGTCGATATCAGCCACATCCTTGAGATGGCAGTAGCTCCCGGTGCCATGGGATTGGAGGGGTACGGGAAGATCGAGGAGGTCCTTAAGAGAATCCGTCCCACCGCTCAGGACAATGTCGGAGCGCCTGTATGGTCCTTCACGGACCCCGGCACTCATGCGAAAGAGGGATTCCTGAAGGGCGTTCTTTACCTGTAGCGGCGAGAGCTGAGCGGAGACGAGTTTCGATGTTGAGAGGTGTATTTCGAGTTCCCGGTCGGGGATTCCCAGAGAAGAAACGGAGCGAACGCCCTTCAGGCTCATCAGTTCTTCCCGGAGTTCGCGCAGGCGTTGTGCCGTGATCTCCGGGTCCACGTTGTCAAGGGCGAAAACGAAACTCACCAGAGAAGGAGGTGGGGGAAGCGTAAATATCCGGGGATTCGCGGCCTGGTAGGGAAGTTGGCGACGCAATCTCCTGAGGGTTCGACCCAGATCCGGCAACAGGTCCTTCTCCGAATTAGAGCTCAGCTGAAACAGGAGCCCCCCGTCGAAGGCCGCGCAGTAGAGGTCCTTCACCCCATCAATGTGAATCAGCGCGTCAGCCACAGGATCGAGGACCGCTTCATTGAGATACCCGGCGCTTAGTTCAGGTACCTCCACCTCGACTACGGTCCGATTGAAGGATTCCGTGGGAATCCCTCGGATGTTGAGTGAGGGAAGGCTGAACAAACCGCACACCACTATTCCCGCAAGCAAGGCTTTCACAGGTTAAAACTCATCAGAATACTTTCTTCCAGGCTGTTTCCCAGGGAATCCTCCAGGTCCCCCGAGACCAGTAGCTCCATAAGCCCCGGAACCCCCTGAGGCGTGACGGAGAAATGATAGTGAATGGTGGTTTCCGGCCCCATCGCCGCGAGGTCGGGACATTCCGGAAGCTCCACGAGGTCAATGGAGCCGGAGGTCAGAAAAGCGCTGCCGTTGGTAAAATTGAGATGCAGTTTCCCCATGATATCGACGGGAGAGAGGGATGTTTCCGCGCTGTGAAAAAAGGCTATTTCCAGACAGGCCTTTTGCGACTCTTCAACGGAAATCAAATCGTTCGGTTGAATATGTACAAATTCAGGGAAAGACTCACCTGTATCCTTACAGAAGGCGACCCCCGCTATTTTCACCGTCTCCGTCCTTGGGCCTTGGCACCTTAGAAAAAAATCCGTGTTCCCCGAGCTGAGACGGTAATCCCGGTCGGGAAGGGCATCCTCCTCGAAGATGATCATGAGGCTTCGGCGTTCCTCGTTTTTTTCAGTTCGAAAAACGAGGGAAGGTTGGATCTCAATGCGTGGTTCCCCTTCGCTTTCTTCCGGAAAACCATCGTAGATCAGTTCTATGGTTTCATCCCTGTCGAAGTTGTAGGACTGCTGTGGCAGGGCCTCTTCGCGTCTCCTGCCGAAGGATGAGTGAAACACAAGGGCTTCTACCACCGGTGGAGTCGCTGCGGGTGTGGTGAAATACCAGTCGCGGGGCTTTTTCAGGGAATGACTGGCGAGATCGGTGCACGCGGTGGACAGGCTCAGGTGAAAAGTTGTTTCCTCCGATGGAGCGGTCGATGAACTGAAGACGACCCTCTCATCACCTCTGTCCCATATGAAGCTGCCCTCAAGTTCAGGGGAGAATCTGAAAGCCTGGTAGAAGCTCCTTCGGTCCACGGGCTCTGAGAAGCTCAGTCGAAGTTCCAGGGGAAAATCGAGGGGGGTACTCCCTGAAGGATCCGGAGAGATGTCGACCAGTTCGGGAGAGACCATGTCCTCGGTGGTGGAGAAGAAGCGGGAATACGGGGCCTGTAGCGGTACTCCCCCCTCAGATCTTGCCGAAGTGGTGAGGACCAGTCGATATTTCCGTGGGGGTCTGAGTGATTCGGGGGTAAACAGAGCCCTTGCGGAGGAAGGCCAGGTGAGGGTTCCTCCGATGGTCTTCTCTTCGCAATAAAAATGTAACGCCCTGTCCAGGGATCCCCTGTCCATATCGCAGGAGAAGGTGATTTCGATTGATTCGCCCGACTCCAGAAGTCCCGACGGTCGTACCTGTTCAATTCCAGGGACTTTTCCAAGGTAATCCAGGGGGGGGCGACAAGCGATGACGATGAAGGACATCAGGAAAATGAGATGGGACAGGGAAAGCTGAGGAGCGATTCCTTTCTTCATGGGCAAAACCTCAGGGTAAGGGTACGAGTCTGATCTCCTCCGTCGGGGAGGGTCAGGGTATAGAAGCAGCTTCGGTTTTGGTGCATGGCACCGATACCGTTTGCCTGTACGATCAGGGAATCGGGTCCACTCCACATGAAACCGACCAGGGCAGGGGGTGGGATATCAGGGGGAAAGAGAGTTGCAATATTGCAGCGGTGCTGCAATTTCTGTTGGTGTAAGGGTTCGGGTATCCCTTTGGGGTAGGCGAAGAAGAAGGAATAGGTACCGCTTGCGCCGGAGGGTGAGATAGTGATCGCATCGGTCGGGAGGGGATCCAGGATTTCGGGAAAATGATCATCCGAATCCCCCCATACCGACAATACTTCGGGAAGGACCGGCGGGGTGGTGAAGGTGTTTTCCCCCGAAGGGAGGGGAATCACTTCGGAGGTTTCCACGAGATAGACCGTGTTCGCCTGGAATTCCCGCTCCGGTATAAAGACCGCGGTTGCAGGGTCTTTCCAGAAAAGAGAACCGGAGCAGTAGGGGGCGATGGAAAAGGCCGCCTCCACGGAATCCCGATCGACGGGACGGTCAAATTCTATCTGAATGGTATCGGAAGGGTCCACCTCTTCTGTCTGTGGGTCCACGGGGGGAAACCCCCTCTGAAAGTCAAATTCCACGATGGTTATCCGAGCTGCGGTTTCCTGCCCCAAGGCGAGGTCTGTACGAAAGGTGAATTCTCCGGATGTGGGAAGGAAGAGGCCCTCCGATGAGGTGAGTTCGTTCTGAAAGAATGAAACGGTGTAGCTTGTTTTATCATCCCACCCGAATCTGGGTAAGATGGTGCAGGTATCGGCTCCCCCGTTCCAAGAGATATCCACCTCTTCCTTCGGGCTGATGAAAAGTGCCTCCTCCAGGGATTCCTTCAGTACCGGTCGGGAGAAGCTGAAACTCAGCGCCGCGTCCCTGTCGGACAGGGTGCGGCCCGAGGGTGGCGATATATCGGAAATCTCAAAACATGGTGCTTCACTGCGCTCAGAGAAAAAGGGGATGGATACATCGATGGGGAAGAGTCGTCCTTCGGAGTCGGACAGGTTCCCCGTGAGGTTCAGGCGGTAGAGGCTACCCGGTAGAAAGGCTTCGTTTGGGATGAAGGTCAGGCGATCTCCATTCCATCTGTAGCAGCCGGAAACCGGTTCATCTCCCGAGGAGATTGAGAGGACACCCTCCGCGGAATCGTGGTCGACTTCGGAACTGAGAAGGATCGAGGGAAATGAATCCTTCGGGAGTACCTGGTTTCTCGTCGCCGGGGTGCTCTCCAAGACCAGGTCATCGAAAAAGTCTCGTATCTCAATCCGGCATCCCGGTAGAAGAAACAATAGAAGGACGGGAAGAAAAAGAAGGGAAGTTTTATTTTTCAATTGGGGGACTCCTTTGTGGTATTTTGTAATGTTCCTGCCGAAGTGGTCTGTTCCTTTGGAATAATCGAAACGGGAGTACCGTCCCGCAGTTTCACCGGGGGATTCATGATCACCTCCGTGGCAGTCACCGGTCCTTCGAGAAAATAGAAAGAGTCTTCAAGGTGTTCTTCTATCTGAAGAGTGTTCTCGAAGGCAAGGCCGTTTTTCACTGAAAAGACCGTTCCCCGGCTTTCACTTCTCTCTTCCCTGAGGGTAAGGACAGGCAGCACGAGAAACTGTTCCGGAGGTCCGAGTTCGATTTCTATCTCAACATACTCTCCCGGATGCAACTCCGGTCCGGAAGTATCGGGGGCGCAGAGGAGGGGAACACTTTTACTGTAAGGGTCAACCTGGGGAAATATCTGCCGTACCCTTCCGGTCCACCGGGCCTCCCGGTGGGGGAGGGAATACTGAAGGGGCATTCCGATATCCACCTTACGAAGATTTGCTTCGGAGATGTGAGTGCGGAAATACAGCTGTCGCGGATCTATAAGTGAACAGATCGGGTCACCCCTTTTCAGATAGGCCCCTTCCGTTGCCCCAATAGTGGTGATGAATCCGTGTTCCGGTGATCGGATGGTGCAGAGTTCCAGTTGTCTCTCCACCGCTTCAACTACGAGACGGTGATCGGCGATCTGCTGCTCCACACGGTTTACCGGGAGGGACGCTTTTTCCCTGCAGAGCGCGAGGAAAATTTTTTCCCTCTCCTTCGGGGTTTTCGGAGGACTTTTGCCTTCCGCTTTGAAATCGCTGTCCCGCAATCCGATCTCCGCTGAGGCAATCCTGATTTTTATGTCCCGTAGTTGCTCTTCCGCCGAGGTGAGTGTCGACCGGGATTCCTCCAGGGTGTGTTCCGGTATTCCCCCGGCAGAGTGAATTTTTTCCGCCGCGGCGAGTTCGATTCGTGCCTTCTTCAAATCCCTTTCCGTTCTCTGAAGGACCAGGTCCATTCTTTCTTTTTCCATCAGTCTCCGTTCCGCTTCTTCGAGAACCTTCCGCGCGGCCTTTTTAGCCTGAAGGAGATCGTTGTGTAGTTGTACTCCCTTTACACGGAGTCTTCTTTTTTCTATTTCCAGGGAGGACTGCTCGATTTCGGCAATGACACTTCCCCTTTGTACCTCCTGCCCAGGGAGGACGTTGATCTTGTCGAGGGGGCCTTCGACGCCGGAGGAGACGATGTGTGTATCCATACAGACCACGATACCGGAGGTTTTTAGGGTGGGGGGAAGGGATTTTTTTTCCACTTTTACCGTGTGAACGGGAACCGGTGGTTCCCGGGGAATATCGTTTTCGGACTGCTTCACGCCGCAGGAGATGAGCGGTAGAATAACCAGGAGGATCCCGCAGAGTCGGCCAATTTTGAGGGCTTGTTTCATTTTTCCAACTCCTTCCGGGGGGGCAGGTCCGTCGTGGTAATATACCGACTGAGCACTGTTTCCAGGGAGTTCCATAGGCCGGTGTGGATGACCAGGGCAAGTTCCTGAAGACATCGTTCCACCGAAAGGTGGTAAACCTTCATTCTACTGTTGGTGAAATCTGTTTGGGCTTCCAGGAGAATTTTCAGAGAGGCGATGCCGAGGTCGTAGTTCTTCCGCGTCAGGTCAGCCCGGAGTTTCATCAGCTTTGATTCCTCCACGGCGATGGCATGGTTTTCCTCGAGGAGGAGTAGCTTCCGATAGAGAAAGGTAGCTTCCCGGACAGCCTTCTCTTTTGCCTGACTGTGAACAGCGACGGCATATCGGTTCTTGATTTCCAGCTGTTCCCGTTCTTTTTGAAAAAGGACTTGAGGATCAATCCGCAGAAGGGCCGATGCTTCACGGGCGTAGTCGATCCTAGATCCATACTCTTCGTCCTGTAGATGTAGACTCCAGAGGGAGTGGGAAGAGGAAATTTTCACACCCACGGTGAAAGAGGGAAGGTGGAGGGGCCATGTCCGGCCCGTAAGTTCCAGCCTGGTGAAAAGGCTTACCTCGGGAATGTAACTCCGGCGGGAGGACTGTCGCTCCAGTTGCAGGGTCCTCAGGGCGCGAGCCCCCTTCTCTACCGCGGGATTGTGAAGGGCCGCTTGTGTTTGAAAAAATCCAAGGCTCCCCGTATGTCCCCTGTCGAGAATGCCCTGCGGGGTGTAGGAGATCCGTCCCTCTGGGGTAAAGCTCTGTTTCAGTTCCGGATCAATCATCCGTGAAAATCGGGATTCCTCTTCATCGATTGCGAGGAGTTTTTCCCTTCGGGACAGCCGGATTCGTTGTTTTTCGAGTTCCAGTTCACGTCTTTTCATTCCGGTGAGTCGGTTCCTCTCATTAAGAGTTTCCGCCACACGGGACTCAAGAAGAAGGAGATCTTCCATCCGGTCGATCTGTAGGAGTTCCTGCCTCAGACTTAGGATGCCAAGGGCCGATCGGACCGTCGCTCCCGCTATTTCTCCGACCCTCCCGGCGATATGAGCGTGCAGGGTTTCGCGTTTCAGCCGAAGGGAATCCCTCTCCCTCAGGGATTCGCCCCCGGAGAGAATATTCCACTCCATGGAGCTAGTGATGGTATGTTCAAGGGAGTAGGGCGAGAAGAGGCCGTACGATTCTATTCCCCCGTATTCGAAACTAAAAACCGGCAGTCTTCTTCGAAGAAATGGATGTATCGCGGTGGAAAGTATCCGCATCTCGGACTCCATCTCGGAGAGGGAGGCGTCATTTTGTTCGGCTGCTTCGATCGCCCTTTCTATGCGGATCGGGGTAGAGGAGTTTTCCCGTGCTTCTCCGCGGGGGGATAGAAAAACGGTCAGAAAAACCATAAAAAGTACAGTTCTCCCTGTCATGGCGACGGTTCGAGGGTATCCAGGCTGAGAAGCAGTCGTGCCCTTTTCTTCGCGAGAGCGGCCCGGTTGCTCAGGCCGAAGCGGTAGAACGCGTCCGCCTGAATCAGGTAAATCCCCGCGGCCTCCGAGAGTCGGTGGCCTCCCGCGTCGAGCAAACTGAAGGCCTGTTCGGTATCCCCCATTTGAAGTCGGCACATTCCCAGCAGCATAAGCAGTTCCGGATGCTCAGGTATAATTTCGAAGTACGGCTGAAGCAGGGTGAGGGCCGAACCGGCCTGGTCGAGCATAAGGAAGGCTCTGGCCCGCCATTTATCCATGAGGAAGCTGTAGGGAAAATCCTCCTTTATCGATGCCCATACACCCAGGGCTTCTTCGTATTGACCCCGGAAAAACAGAACCTTTCCCCTGTTCAGATTTTCCCTTTTATCCACTTCTCCGGCGGAGCATCCCCCTGCTGTCATTAGGCTTGAGCTGATGAGCAGCAGGACGGGGACCATTTTTCTGCATAGAGTTTTCATTTTTTTCCTCCCTTCACACCTCTTATGAGGCGATTAAGCCACGGAGAAATTTTTTTTAAAAAAAATTCGAAGATTTTGAAGCAGCGGTGGCTGTTCGATCCTCTATTAAAAGTAGGAGGTCTTTATGGATACAAAATTTTTTTCAATCGGGTTTTTGATACTGTGCTGGTGGGGTGCGTTCGGATGGGCGACCTCGCCTTTTGATGAAGAGACTCCGGTGGTGGAGTATTCCGCGTTCCTGCAGGAGCAGGCGGATCTCTTTTCTGAAAGAATGGACAGAGGTGATCAGGAGCAGGAGCTTCTGGCGGCGGAATACCGGAGGTGGGCGGACAGGACCCTCGATGAGGTTCTGGGCGGATGGGAAGAGAGAATGACCGATGCGGTAAGCCGGGAAGACACGGGGCTCGCGATGGAACGGATGGTTCCTGAAATTGAGAAACAGAAGCGGATGTACCGAAGACAGAGCGAACAGCTGGCGGAGTTGTTTATTCGACGTTACCTGACTTCAGATACAGGGACAGAGCCGGATTTTTCCTCCTCGGTGTATGATTCGACAGGTCGAAGCATTGAGGAGTTCGATCGAATGCTGCGGATGCAGATAAACGGTGCTGAGGGGCCGCGGTCGATTTCGGAATGGCAAAAGGCGGAGGAATCTCTTCTCACAGAACGTATGGAATGGGAAGAGGGGGTTGAACGGAAGTACAGCCATGAGCTGGCACGGATGAAGGAGGAATACCAGGGTATGCTCCTGGAGGAAGAGCGGTGGGAACAGCAGTTTATGGAGGAGTTTCTCGCGGAGCGGGAAGACAGGGAAGAACAGCTGGTTCTTTTTGAATCAAATACCTCACAGGCCCTCGAGGACCTGGCGGC
>CAZJIN010000082.1:0-8761 GCA_964545955.1 uncultured Sediminispirochaeta sp. | reverse complement strand
TCCCCTCGAAAAAGGACTTGCAAGGGGGATATTTCAACTTGACACCGGGATAAATCCCTAGTTCTGCAGCCCTTTAAATAATCTGACAAAATATTGTTCCTTCCCACAACAACATAGGGGAGATTTTCTTTAAATTTAGTGACATATTATAGTTACGTAATGTTACGTATTGTGCTATACTGTCTTTGAAGGGAGGGGGTATAGCATGTATTTGAAAAAAAGCACCTCGTCAAAGTCCGGACGCACGCAGCTTTCTATCGTTCATGGGTTTCGTGATAGCCAAGGGAGAACACGGCAGAAGACGATTATGAGCCTTGGATATCTTGACGAGCTGGAAAAAGAGTACGAGGATCCCATTGCTCACTTTGAACAGGTTGCAAAACAAATGGATCAAGCTCGCAAAGAGGAGAACAGCACCATCTCCTTTTCTATCTCTCCTCAATCGGCTTTACCCCTCGGCAGCGACAACAGGAAGAACTTTGGTCATGTGGTTTTCTCTCATCTCTACCACGAGCTGGAGCTCGACTATTTTATCAACAACCGCAGGCGCTACACCGATGCCCGGTACAATCACAACGCGATTTTCAAGATGCTGGTCTACTCTCGCCTTCTTGCTCCCGGCTCAAAGAAACGATCGTTTGAAAAGCGGAATATGCTCTTTGACAAAATGGATTTCTCTCTCGACGACGTATACCGCTCTCTTTCTTTCTTTGCTCAATTCAAGGACCCGATGCTCCTGGCCCTACATAAGCGGATCAAAAAGCTCTACGACCGAGATACTTCACTGGTCTACTACGATGTGACCAACTACTATTTCGAGATATCCAAGCAGGATGAACTGAGGCGTAAAGGGATGTCGAAAGAACACCGGGCCGATCCCATAGTCCAGATGGGGCTGTTCATGGATACCGATGGAATTCCGCTAACTTACGGCTTGTATCCGGGAAATATGCTCGATAAACAAACCCTCATTCCGATGATCCATCAGGTCCGTAAAAAGTACGCCTTGGGGCGCTTCATCGTGGTCGGAGATAGGGGAATGATCTCCGGGGATAATATTCGCCGGATTCTCATTGACCGCTGCGGCTACGTGCTCAGTTATTCAATACGAGGCTCTGATGCCTCCTTTAAGGATTATGTGCTTGACCAGAGTGAATATCGGGAAATCGGTCGAGAGGGATTCAAGATCAAGTCCCGCATCTACCCAAGAGAGATTTATGTCTCCACGCTGGAAGGCAAGAGGAAGAAGATCTCCGTCAATGAGAAGCATATAGTCTTCTATAGCCCCGAGTATGCCAGGAAAGCACAGGCGGACCGGGAAGCGGTATTGTCGAAGGCACAAAAACTCATATCATCTCCGGCCGCCTATGCCAGAGCTACCTCCTATGGAGCCGCTAAATATGTAAAGGACCTCACCTTCTCTCCCTCCTCTGGCGAGTTGGTCGATGATGCCGAACATATCCTCATTGCTGACAGAGATGCTCTTGTCGAAGAAGAAAAATACGATGGCTATTATGCCATTGTAACCAGTGAGCTCGATAAGGAGGATGAGAAAATCATAGAGATCTACCAGGGCCTTTGGAAAATAGAGGATTCTTTCAGGGTCACGAAAAGCGATCTTGAGACCCGTCCGGTGTACGTCTCCCGAGAAGATCACATCGAAGCGCATTTCCTGAGCTGTTTCGTCGCCCTTGTTCTCCTCCGGCTAGTAGAGAAGCAACTTGAGCACAAGCACCCTGTACCGAAGATACTCGAGAGCCTTCGGCGCAGCTCATGCTCCCTTTTGGAAGAGAATATGTATCTGTTTGATTATTATGACCAGGTGCTCTCAGACATTGGAGAGATCATGGGCATCGACTTTAGCCGGAAATATCGAACTGCCGGAGAAATCAAAAAAATATTCGCCGGGTCCAAGAAAAAAGACCTATAGCACAACAGTTTTGTGTATCAAAAACCACGCTGCAATTTGTTATCCAGGTGATAGTTACGTCTTATATACGAGGTTTTAACTGCAAAAGTCGAGTTAGAAATAGTGTAGGGAATTTTATAGTCGATGTCAACAAAAGTGAAATATCTCTAACCAGTTTTTCGAAAAATGGTGTTACCAACTCTTATATCTTGTTGTATAGTCAAAAGAAAAAAGCCTTGTATTTCAATATGAATTTTCTACTTCGAGTTATTCTTTTTGTAAAAGGGAAATATCTTAATTCATAACACCATTTTTAGGAAGACTGTTTTCCTTGGGGGGGAATTGTACTATACTTCCCTTTAAGAACCACATCACAAAAAAGTGTACCCAGGCACACGAAAGGAGAGCGGAATGAGAGACAGAAAGTTTTTGTTTACTTCGGAATCGGTGAGCGAAGGCCATCCGGATAAAATATGTGACCAGATATCCGACGCGGTGCTGGATGTCTGTCTTAAAGAAGATAAAAAGAGCCACGTGGCGTGTGAGACCTTTACCACCACGGGAATGGTACTGGTGGGAGGCGAGATTACCACCGAAACCTATGTGAATCTGCAGGAGGTTGCCCGGGGCGTAGTGAAACGGATCGGGTATGATCGGGCGGAGTACGGCCTGGATTTTGAGGCGATGGCGATCCTCGATACAATACATTCGCAATCTCAGGATATTGCCCAGGGGGTGGATGCCGGGAAAAACACCTTCAAGGAGCAGGGAGCAGGAGATCAGGGAATGATGTTCGGGTATGCCTGCCGGGAAACCGAGGAGTTGATGCCCGCGCCGATTATGTGCGCCCACAAGCTGCTGATAAAGGCAGCCGAGGTGCGGAAGGCGGGGCAGTTGCCCTGGATGCGACCGGACGCGAAGAGTCAGGTCACCATCGAGTATGAGGGAGGAGTTCCGAAGCGGATCGACACGATCGTGATCAGCCATCAGCACGCTCCCGAGGCCTCGGAAGAGCAGATCACCGAGGATTTAAAAAAATACGTGGTCCGGCCGATTTTGGAGGCCGGCGGATTACTGGATGAGAAGACCAGGTTTTTTATAAATCCCACCGGGCGCTTTGTGACGGGGGGTCCCCATGGGGACTCGGGTCTCACCGGTCGGAAAATCATCGTCGACACCTACGGCGGGATGGGCCGTCACGGGGGCGGTGCGTTCAGCGGCAAGGATCCCAGCAAGGTCGACCGGTCGGCGGCGTACATGGCCAGGTATATCGCGAAAAACCTGGTGGCCGCCGGTGTCTGTGATCGGTGTGAGGTGGAACTCGCCTACGCGATCGGGGTGCCGGAGCCGGTGTCGGTGATGGTAGACACCTTCGACACGGAAAAGGTACCCGAAGAGCGGATAGAAGCGGGTATTTCGAAGATTTTCGACCTGCGTCCCGCCGCGATTATACGAGATCTGAAGCTGCTGGATCCGATTTATGAAAAAACCGCCGCCTATGGTCATTTTGGACGGGATCTTTTTACCTGGGAGCAGTTGGACAGGGTAGATCAGATCCGGCGTGAAATCCTGGGATAAGCTCAGGCGGTGAAGGGGTCCCCACGGGGGTATGGATAGAGGGGTAAGCGCGGGGTTATGGAAAAAGGGATATGGAAAAAATTGTCGCGACCATGTTGTTTATACTGGTGCCGGTGTTTTGGGGTGGGCTGGTTCACCTTTTTTTACAAAAAGTACGAAAGCGTTGATACGGAGAGGGTGAAATGGACTGGAACAGCCTGTTGGAACTGCTGGCACCGCCGCTGAACGCGGGCGTCGAGGGGGCGATGCTTTACATCGCCCTTTTGATGTTGGGCCTGGTGGTGGGGGTATTGACCGGATTCTTCGGAGTCGGGGGTGGGTTCCTGGTAGTGCCGCTACTCAACGTGGTCCTCGGAATCAACTATGAAGTGGCCGTGGGCAGCAGCCTGAGTTTTATTATTGGAACGAGTTTTTCAGGAGTGCTCAAACAGCGGCTGGAGGGCAATGTCCATCTGCGAATCGCCGCGTACCTGGTCACTGGGAGTGTTGTCGGGGCGGTGCTGGGTGATTCCATGCAAAACTACCTGCTCTTCGGGATCGCCGGGGGGCGGGAGATGGTGTTTACACCGATTATGCATTCGATTTTTATTGTTCTACTCATCGCGACCATGTGGTCCATGTGGTCTTCTTCAAAAAACTCAGGCTCCGGTGGACGGGTCGGGGAAGTGCCGATTCTGGCAAAATTTGGACCACCGCCTTTTTTTCATACCCCGGAGACGGAGGTGCTTTCGAATGCCAGGGGCTTCAGCGTGCCCGCAACTTTTTTGACGGGGGTGGGAGTGGGCGTGGCCACGGGTCTGCTCGGGATAGGCGGCGGGGTGCTGCTGGTACCGGTTCTTCTCGGGCTGTTCGGGCTTGTCCATCAGAGGGCGGCGGGAACGAGCCTTGCGGTTATTTTTTCCACGGCCCTGGTGGCGATTATAAAAAAGGGGATGGCCGATATTCCCAAGGTTAGTCTGCCCCTCACCATGGTTCTGCTGGTGGGCAGTGTGATCGGGGTGCAGTTCGGGATATTTCTTGTTCGACACGCCGGAGCACACGATTTTCGGCGCTATTTTAACTACGTCCTCCTCCTGGCCGTCGTTGTGATCGTGGTGGACCTGGTGAGGATTGTGTGGTGAGGGATACATAGGGTGGAAGTACGCGGGATTTTTTATAAAACCATCAGGTATTCGGCGGCGCCGGCTCTGATGGCAGCGCTCTGGTTTTTATCGTCACGGCCCCTGGATTTGCCGGATCTCGGACCATCGGGGATGGACAAGGTGGCTCATTTTATTGCATATGCCGTCCTCGCCTTTGCCATGGGCCTGTGGGCACGTCCGGAGTGGTGGCAAAATACTCCGGTCATCACGGCCTGCCTCGTGATTCTCGCGGCTGCTTGCTACGGCGCGGTGGATGAGGTGCACCAGAGCTTCGTTCCCGGCCGTGATCCGTCTTTTTTCGATTGGATCGCCGATAGTCTAGGTGCCGCCTTCGGCGCGTTTGTGTTCAGTCGGGGGGTAAAAAAATTGTCCGATACCCCCTTGTATATATTGTTTCTTGTGTTATAGTGTTCATTGATTGAACAATAATAAAAAAACCCCGGGTTTGACCGGTCAGTCTGTTTCGGCGGCGACTGATGTTCTCTCGGAGCGCGCGGCAGTTCTCACCGAATTGTCGCGACGAGTGGGAAAACACTTCCGCACGGTAAAGTGGTGCGGCGTGGCACAGGGGAAGGCTGTGAGAGGCTTTCACTGAAGGAAGTGCCGATGGAGAAGCTGTGCCTTCAGCCCATCGAACTGCCGTACTCCTCCCTGAAAAGCTGTTCAATAATTTCCGTTCAATCCCGGAAAAAAGAAAATGACCCCTTCAGCAAAAGAAATCGAAATCCTTGAAAACATCTATCATTCGCAACCTCATATCCGTCAGCGGGATCTGGCAAAAATAGCGGACCTCTCTCTCGGCATGACCAACGCCATTCTCAAACGTCTTGCCCAGAAGGGCTGGATCGTGATGCGCAAGGTCAACAATCGCAATATTTCCTACGTCGTGACGCCGGAGGGAATGGAACTGATCATGCGCAAGAGTTATCGCTATTTTCGTCGGACCATAAAAAACGTGGTGTATCACCGTCGTTCCATCGAAACACTGGTAAAAAAGGTTCGGGACCAGGGCTACACCAGCCTTCTGCTGATTGGCCAGAGCGATCTGGATTTTATCGTCGAGCACGCCTGTCGTCATTTTAACCTGGACCTCCTCAAAGAAGACCCGTCGGATCCGGGGGATACCTTTTTCCTCTATTCCGAGAACTATATCCCCGACGCTGAAACAGATGGTCAGGGACGTGGCTACCTCCAGAAGGTTCTGGTGGAGATGTAGCGTCGGCGCACCGGTATGGTGTGTCAAGTACGGCAGGCCTGCTCCCGCGGGTCGCCTCTGAAGCTTGTCCGCGCGGCGCGTGATCCCACAGCGGGTTGCCTCGGAAGCGCTTTGTGGCCCTCCGCGGCGGTTTTCCCGCGTGGGACCCTTTCATTTATTATAAATTTTTTGGAGAAAAAAGATGCCGAATATTACCGTCATCGGCACCGGCTATGTAGGCCTGGTGACCGGCAGTTGTCTGTCCGACTTCGGACACAAAATCACCTGTGTGGACAACGATGAAAAAAAGATCGCCCGTCTCCTCAAGGGGGAAATCCCGATTTTTGAACCGGGCCTCGAAACGATAGTCGAGCGCAATGCCTATTACGGGCGGCTCAACTTCACTACCGACACCGCCAAGGCGGTCCGGGAGAGTGATGTGATCTTCATCGCCGTGGGCACTCCCCCGGCGGACGACGGCAGCGCCGACCTGCAATATGTCGAGGCAGTGGCTCGGGACATCGCCCGCGCCATGGACGGCTACCGCGTCATTGTGGACAAAAGCACCGTTCCCATCGGCACAGGTGCCAGGGTCCGCTCCTGGATCCGGGAAGAGCTGGATGCCCGTGGGCTCGACTATGATTTCGACGTGGTCAGCAACCCCGAGTTCCTCAGGGAAGGCAGCGCGGTCCAGGATTTTACCCACCCCGACCGGGTGGTGATCGGCGCCGAAAGCGACAGGGCCCGCGAGGTCATGCGCCAGGTGTATCGGGTCCTCTTTCTCAATGAGACCCCCTTTATCGAGACGAACATTGAAACCGCCGAGATGATCAAATACTCGGCCAACGCCTTTCTGGCCATGAAAATCACCTTCATCAACGAAGTGGCGAACCTCTGCGAAAAGGTCGGAGCTAACGTCCAGGACGTTGCCCGCGCCATGGGTCGGGACGGACGCATCAGTCCGAAGTTCCTCCACGCCGGACCAGGTTATGGTGGTTCCTGTTTTCCCAAGGATACCCGGGCCCTCGCCGAAATCGGCAAGGTCGCCGGCGCCCGCGTCCACCTGATCGAACAGACCGTCGAAAGCAACGAACGACAGAAACACATAATAGCCCGCAAGGTGATGGACGTATTGTCTGCCGCGAAAAGTAGCGCGGAAAGTGGCGCTGAAAGTAGAGCGGAAAAGAGCACGGAAAATAGGGCGAAAAATAGGCCGGAAAAGAGCGCGCCCTCATCGCATGCCCTGGCCGGCCGCACCATCGCCGTTCTTGGTCTGGCCTTCAAACCAAACACCGATGATATGAGGGAAAGCCCCGCCATCACTATTCTCGAAGATCTTGTCGCTGCCGGCGCGAAATTTCGCGCCTACGATCCGGAAGCCATGGAGGAGGCCGCCTGGCGCCTCGAACACCTGGGGGACCATGTTGCCTTTACCGCCGACGAATACGAGGCGATGGACGGCGCCGACGCGGTGCTCGTCCTGACAGAATGGAACCAGTTCAGAAACCTCGACCTGAGTCGGGTAAAAAGCCTCATGAAGGAAGCTAATTTCTTTGATCTTCGCAATATCTACAACCGCCCGATGCTCGAAGAACTTGGTTTTAACTACTTTGGAGTTGGGGTATGAGCCAGGCGAGTTGATCAGTCTGAATGTGATCATATGCATTCGCGACAAAGCGCGTTGGCTGGTGCAATGATCCGGTTGGATTCACAATTGTAACTCGCATCTACAGGTGTGCAGATAGAGCCGCACTACAGCAGCCGCCGTCAATTTTTATTTTAGAAGTCTCACAAGCTTCAAAATGAGTGTTGCTGAGCTGCCGCAATTTTCTTGCATTTTCGTGCTTGTGCCTTTAGAATTTTTGAAGTGAGAAAGCCGCGCACCTCCTCTTGTCTTATGAAAGACAAAAACAGGAGGTAGCAAATGGCAGGTATGGTCATGGAACTGGGGAACAAAGAGCTTGAAAAAATCGGCGATTATGTCCGCGCCCATCTTTGTGAATGGATGCACGATCTTCGCGGTGAGCGGGAGCTTGATCTCATAGAACGGGTCATACGGGTCGAGGAGGAGCTGAAAAATCTCCGGGAAGCTATGGATACTCGTTTCAATCTCCTTCGGGAGAATATGGACCGCCGCTTTGAAATCATCGACCAACGCTTTGAAACTATCGACCAGCGTTTTGATCAGAGTCAGAAGGACATGGATCGGCGGTTCACCGCGGAACGTGAATATACTGAGAAGCATTTTGAAGTCCTTGAGAAGCGTCTCGACTCCTTCGAAAAGAGATTCTCGGTTCTGCAGTGGACCATGGGTCTGGGTTTTACCATCCTCGCGGTGCTGATGGGGGTCTTCAACTTTTTTTAGTCATGGGGTCGGAGGTTCACCGGTTTACTAATTTGCTCCGGCACGAATCTTAGTGAGAACAGGAGGTTCTTTCATGGAAAAACCGGACATCCGATGGATTCAGCGTTTTAACAATTTCATAAAAGCCTTCTCTCAGCTGGAAGACGGGGTGATGCTTCACAGGGAAAGGGATCTTTCGGTTCTCGAAGAACAGGGATTGATCCAGTCCTTTGAGTATACCCATGAACTGGCGTGGAAAACCCTGAAAGATTTTCTCCTCGACAGGGGCAATGAAGGGATCTACGGTTCAAAAGACGCCGTGAGAGCTTCCTTTCAGACGGGTCTTATTGAAGAAGGCGAGATCTGGATGGACATGATTGGAAGCAGAAATGATACTTCCCATACCTACAATCAGGAAACCGCAAAAGAGGTTGTCAAAGAGATCACAAACCGGTACTACTTCGAGTTCAAAAAACTGCGCGAAAAATTTGAGGATCTAAGATCTGAAAAACAAAACTGATATGCCCTACGGACTGAAGCATGAAGTGCTCGACAGGATTATCTCCGTTTTCAGAGGTCATCCCGGAATTGAA
>CAZJIN010000081.1:0-8787 GCA_964545955.1 uncultured Sediminispirochaeta sp. | reverse complement strand
GGCACAACTGGACCTTCTCAGGCAGGGACCCCACCCGGAGGATTTGAAGCAGGCCCAGGCCGGGGAAAGACAGGCGGCGGAACAACTTGAGCTGGCCCGGAAGGAATGGGAACGGATCAGGAAGCTCTTTTCTGAAGGAACCGTGACGGCCCAGCGTTATGATGCGGGAGAGGCTGAATATAGAATTGCCCGGGCGAGACATGAAGGGGCATCGGCATCGCTTGAGAAGATGAAGAACCTCGCGAGACCCCAGGAACTGCGTTCCGCCGAGGAGACGGTCCGTCAGGCGGAACAGGGGGCGGAGATTATTCGGAGGAATCTGGAAGATTGCATGGTGAAGGCTCCGAGAGATGGGGTCATTTCGGAGATCTACTTTGAAGAGGGAGAAGTGATCGGGACGGGCAGACCGGTGATGACTCTTCGGGACCCGGAACTGGTCTACGTGACGGTTTATCTGCCGGAGCCCCTGCTGGCACAAATTTCAATAGGTGAAGCAGCGGAGATCCATATAGACGGTTACGGAGGGAAATATTTTTCCGGGAGAATATCTCATATCAGCGGGGAGGCGGAATTCACCCCGAAGAATGTGCAGACCCGGGAACAACGGGTGAAGCTGGTGTATGCGGTAAAGGTCAACGCGGTAAACGAGGGAGGCGTGTTGAAGCCCGGGATGCCCGCTGATGTGGTGCTGGTTTCAGGGGATGAATGAGGGTGTTATGGGCGCGGGCGATATGGGCGCGGGCGTTAAAAATGAATCTTCCGGCGCTGTGATTGTAGCCGAGGGCCTTTCAAAACAGTTTGACCGAATTCCGGCGGTGGAAGATCTATGTTTCCGGATGGAACGGGGAACAATGTGCGCCCTGGTAGGTCCGGACGGCGCGGGTAAAACAACCACTCTCCGCATGTTATGCGGTATTATTGCCCCGCAAAAGGGGACGGCCGAGGTCCTTGGCCTGGATGTAATGGGGGACCGTCGGAAATTAAAGCATAAGGTGGGGTACCTTTCGCAGGGATTCAGCCTGTATGAAGATCTCAGTGTTGATGAGAACATTGAATTTTTTGCGGATATCCACAGGGTTGTGGACTTCAGGGAGCGTCGAAGGGAGTTGCTGGAATTTACCAGGCTGACGGAATTCCGATCGCGATTGGCCGGCAGGCTATCGGGGGGAATGAAAAAGAAACTCGCCCTGGCCTGTACGCTGGTACACAGACCTGAGGTTATCTTTCTGGACGAACCCACCACAGGGGTGGATCCTGTTTCTCGTCGTGATTTTTGGCTCATCCTGTCTCAGGTGTTGCGGGAAGGGGTGAGCATAATGGTGAGCACCCCCTATCTCGATGAGGCGGAACGATGTGATCACATCGTTTTGCTCAACTCGGGACGAGCTCTGGCGGTTGATACCCCTGAGGGAATGCAGCGGCGGATGAAGGGGTACATTTTGGAATTCGCGGTTTCCGATATCCATAAGGCGATCCGGCTGCTCCCGGAGAAGGATCTTCCCTGGTGCAGGGAGATACAGCTCTTCGGAGACCGTTTCGATGTGCGATCGGAAAATGTTGACGAGACCGTCACCGAAATTCGAGAGCTTTTGGAGCGGGGAGGGGTTGAAGTGTATTCGGCTCGGGAAAAAAGGCCTTCTCTGGAAAATATCTATATTTCCATGCTTCGCGGGGTGAGAGGGGATGAATAAGGGACCGGCGATAAAGGTTCGGGACTTGGAAAAAAACTTCGGTTCCTTCACTGCGGTGAATAAAATCTCCTTTGAGGTAAAATCCGGTGTTATTTTTGGATTGCTGGGGGCCAACGGGGCGGGGAAATCCACCACTATCAGGATTCTCTGTGGTCTTCTGCCACTGTCGGGGGGCAGCGCGGAGGTTGCGGGAATTGATGTGAGCGGGAATCCGGAAGGGGTGAAGAGAAATATAGGGTACATGTCCCAGGAGTTTTCCCTGTATCGGGACCTGACCGTGGAGGAGAATATCCGTTTCTTTGGTGGAGTGTATGGCCTTTCCAGCAAAAAAATTCAGGAGCGCCGAGACTGGATCCTCGAGATGTCCGGACTGCAGGACCGACGCAACAGTCTGTCCGGAGACTTGTCCGGTGGAATGCAACAGCACCTGGCCCTGGGGTGTGCGGTGATTCACGAGCCCGGGATAGTATTTCTCGATGAACCGACGGGGGGTGTCGATCCCCTGTCCCGTCGGGAGTTCTGGAAACTGATAAACCGTTTTGCCGCGGAGGGAAGCACCGTGCTGGTGACTACCCACTATCTTGACGAGGCGGAGTATTGCAACAACCTTGTGTTTATGCACACCGGTGAAATCATTGCATCGGGAAACCCCGCCTACATCAAGGAAAATTATCGGAAGGGCGAATTCCTTGAGATTCTTTGTGATAAACCTTTGGAGAGAGTGGCGATATTGAAGGATGATCCGAGGGTAGTCGACGTCTCCCTCTTTGGAAGAAAAATCCATGTGCACGGGAATCTTGAAAAAAGGGAACTCCTTGAGGTTCTTGAGAATCGGGAAATCGAGGTGTTTTCTATCGAACCGGTCCATCCGGGACTTGAGGATGTATTTATCGGCTTGATTGAGCATACCCGGAAGGGGCTCGCGGGATGAGCGCGATTCTCCCCATTGCAAAGAAAGAGACCCGCCAGATACTTCGGGATCCCAGGACACTGGGGGTCCTGCTGTTCATTCCCCTGTTTCTTCTGTTGATGTTTGGGTACGCCATAAGTCTTGATGTGAAACATATAAAACTGGGAGCGATGGATTATGACCGCAGCGCTGAAAGCAGGGAGCTTATCCGGAAATTTGGGGCTACTGAATATTTTGATTGGCATGGTTATGTAGAAGACCTGGAATCTGTTGATTACTATCTTGAAAGTGAAGAACTGCAGTGTGTAGTGGTGGTCCCGAAGGGGTATGCCCGTACCCTCGGAAGAGGGGAAACGGCGAACCTTCAGATTTTGATCGACGGAACCAACTCTAATGTCGGTGCGACGGCTATGGGCTACATTCAGCGGATTGTTCAGAATGCCTCAATGGATATTCTTCAATCCCGGAGGGGGGGAGCCGTATTGGAAGGGGGAATCGATCTTCGATCACGGGTCTGGTTCAATCCGGAGTTGCGCAGTCCCGTGTACCTTATTCCCGGGCTTATTTCCCTTATACTTGTGGTGACCGCCGTGATCTCCACCGCAATGTCAATTGTCAGGGAGAAGGAACACGGGACGATGGAACAGCTGATTGTCGCTCCCATACACCCGATCGAAATGGTGCTGGGAAAAACCATCCCGTACACCCTTCTCTCACTACTGATCGCGATTATGGTGATGTGGGCGGGGAGCTTTTTTTTCAATATAGAAATAAGGGGCAATCTTTATGCCCTCTTCCTGGTGACGTTGCTGTTTCTTATCGGATGCATCGGTCTTGGCATTCTGATCTCAACGATCGCCGAATCCCAGCAGGTGGCGTTCCTTATGGCGGTGATCATCACCATGTTGCCGACCTTTATTCTATCGGGTTTTATTTTTCCGATCAGGAATATGCCGGTTTTTGTGCGGGTTGTCACTTACATTATTCCGGCTCGTTACTACCTGGTAGCCCTGAAAGGAGTGATGTTGAAAGGTGCGGGGCTCGGCATTTTTCTACCTGAAGTGGGGGCCCTGATACTTTTTGCGGTGATAACCCTCGGAATTAGCGCGATACGAATGAAAAAAGGGGGGCTGGCGTGAGGATCGTAGGTTTTTTCCTTCAAAAAGAATTCGCCCAGCTGAGACGGGACAAAAAAATGCTGCCTATCGTCTTTCTCGCGCCGGTGCTGCAGTTGTTTTTTCTCGGCTACGCGGCCAACCTTGATGTCGATATGATCCCGATGGCGGTGGTGGACCATGATCGAAGTGTGGAAAGCAGGCGCCTGATAGACAGCTTTGTGCAGTCGGGATATTTCGAGGAGATGGTGAGGCTGGAGGATGCCAAGTGGATCGACAGGTATATCGACAACGGAAACGTGGTGGTGGCCCTCGTAATCCCCCGTGAATTCCACACACGCCTGGGTCGGGAAGACTCCGTTCCTCTGCAGTTTATTGTCGATGGAGCTGATGCAAATACCGCGACAATTGCGCTTAACTATGCCGGAATTATTGTCGGGAGTTTTTCATCCCACCTTCGTCTCGAGAGCGGGAAGGGTGGAGTGTCGATGCCCCTGGAGGTAGAGCCGCGTGTATGGTACAACCCCGAGCTTAAGAGCAGGCTTTTCATGGTACCCGGTATACTCGGGCTGCTTCTGATGGTGATCACAATGCTGCTGACATCTCTGGCTATTGTGAAGGAGAAAGAGCAGGGGACCCTCGAACACCTCAATGTTACTCCCATCAGGCCCATGCAGTTTATCCTGGGCAAGCTGATTCCCTTTTCTCTCATCGGTATGGTGGATGTGCTTCTGGTTATTCTGGCTGCATGGCTTCTCTTCGGACTTGTGCCGGCGGGAAGCATCGTTCTGCTCATTCTGCTTTCAGCACTATTTTTACTTACCACCCTGGGGCTTGGGCTGATGGTTTCTACTTTTTCCCACACGCAACAGCAAGCCATGATGAGTGCCCTGTTTTTTGTGATGCTTCCGATGATTTTTCTTTCCGGATTCGCTTTTCCAATAGAGAATATGCCGAAACTGATTCAGTATGTAACCTATGTTCTTCCGCTCCGCTACTTTATCGGTATTATCAGGGGGATTTTCATTAAAGGAGCCGATCTTACAACCCTCTGGGACGAAGCCCTAATGCTGCTTGTCCTTGGTATCGCCGCCCTGGGTATCAGCATTGGGAGTTTTAAAAAGAGACTGTAACTCGAAATCCCCGTGGATCGAACAAAGGTCTGCGAGTCCCACGGGGAGATGTAAAACCCGACAACGCTGCTCTCTTAAGATAAAATCTTAGAACAACCTCAGGTGTTGTCCCAGATGTAGTGTTCCATCTGCTCGATAATGAAATTCTTTTCTGAAAGAATGGCTTTGACCACATCCCCGATTGAGATGAGTCCCGCCAGTTTTTTTCCTTCCATCACCGGAAGATGTCGGAGGCGCCGCTTCGTCATCAACCCCATGCAATATTCAACGGACTTGTCCGCTGTGATATAGACTACGCCGGTGGTCATCAGTTTTTTGACGGGGAGGTCCCAGGGACATTCTTTTTTTTCGGGATCCTTCACAGCGGATCGTGCGTAGTCACGTTCGGAAAAGATACCCTGAAGGTTTTCGTCTTTGTCAACCACAAGCAAGGCTCCGATGTTTTTTTCAGACATCAAGGTCAGCGCATCATATACCTTAGTATCCTGATCTATCGCCCACACCTCACTGCCTTTCTCCTTCAACATGTCTTTTACATTGTCCATACATTTCCCCCTTGAAATATTGGATCGACTTACATATATACCATTATAAAAATATTTTGGAAATCTTGCAAAGAATTTTTTCTATATTTACTTTTTTGTGTCTTGGAATACGCGCTTTACGGGGGAAATCGTCATAAACCGCCCTGTCACGGGGTTTGAAAAGGCGGAAGAAGCCTCACGAAGGAATCATTTCTCCCTTTGCAGTTCCGCATCGTACCCGGCTTCATCAAACAGATCGATAAGTTCTTTTACTTCAAGGCTGCTCTCAACTCCAACTTCCTTTCCTTCCAGGTCTACTTCTACGAATTCAACCTGTTCATTTCCCTTTAGGACTGATTCGATCCTCATCTTGCAGTGGTTACACGACATATCGGGTACATTAAATTTGTAATACATAATTTTCCTCCTGGGAATATTTATTTCCTGTTGGTTGGTCCAAAGCTTATCCTTAACGAATTGAGAATCACATTGATCGAACTGAACAGCATAGCCATTTCGGCCAGTATCGGGTGAAGAAACCCTAGAACGGCAAGGGGTAGTGCTACCAAGTTGTAGAAGAAGGCCCAGAAAAGATTCTGCTTAATAATCCTCACCGTCTGTCGGGATATTGAAATCGCGCTACTCAGGGTGGACAGGTCGTCGCGGATCAGGACAATATCGGCGCTTTCGATGGAAAGGTCCGTACCGCTACCTATTGCAAAGCCGACATCCGCGGTCTTCAGGGCTGCCGCATCGTTGATCCCGTCTCCTACCATACCGACGGGATACCCCCTGCTTCGGTAGGTTCGGACGTGTTCGGCTTTCTCGTCAGGGGAAACACCGGCTATCACCTCGTCAATCCCTATACGGGATGCCACGGAACGGGCGGTGGTCTCACTGTCGCCGGTAAGCATGATCACATTGATATTCATTTCGTGAAGGCTTTTTAAGACTTTTTTAGCCTCGGGACGCACCGGGTCCGTGATGGCAATCCAGCCGTAGATTTCTCCGTCCCGGGTCAGCTCCACCACGGTGTGTCCAGAGTTCATCAGCAGGGTATACTCGGATGGGTTGGAGGGTTTTCCGATTCCATAGCTGTGTCCGTCGATATTTCCCGTAACCCCCTGGCCGGAGATTTCATGGAGCTCCTTTATCTCCGTCATTGAGTCGGTTGGGGAGGAGGCATAAGGAATATCCACATAATCGACTACCGCCGTGGCAAGGGGATGTACGGAGTGGGATTCCAGGAGGGCGAAGGGCTGCAACTCCTCTTTTGTGAGCGATGATTCGACCACCTTTGGCCTGCCGAGGGTGACGGTCCCCGTTTTGTCCATCAGCATGTACCTCAAGGTGCGGGTACTCTGGAGGGCTTCTCCGTTTTTAATCAGTATACCGGTCTTCGCGGCTTTTCCGCTTCCGGCAACGAGGGCCATGGGAGTGGCCAAGCCGAGGGCACAGGGGCAGGCGATAACCAGAACCGTGACAAACACGAAAAGGCCGGTGGTTGCGGCGCCCTGGTTCGGTTGAATCCAGAAGAGAAAGCCCGAAGCCCATTCAAGCAGAGGCTGAAGGGCGGGGTAAAAAAAGAACCATATCAAACCGGAGAGAAGGGCTATTCCCATTATGGCGGGGACAAAATACCTGCTGATCCTGTCGGCCAGTGCCTGGAGGGGTATCCGGGTGGATTGTGCCTCATCCACCAGTTTGATCATCCGGGAGAGGAAGGTGTCATCTCCCACCTTCTCCACCTCCACCCTGATCGAGCCCTGTCGAAGGATCGTGCCTCCAATGACCGAATCACCCTCGGAATGGGGGACCGGTACAGGTTCACCGGTGATCATCGATTCATCCACAAGACCGGAACCTTGAACCACCCGTCCATCGAGGGGGATCTTTTCACCGGTCCGTACCATGGCCATGGCGCCGGGTTTGACCGCCTCTATGGGGACCTCCTCAATTCCGTTGTCGGTGAAGATACGGGCCTTTTTCGCCTGTACATCGAGGAGGGACTTCACATCCCGTGCGGCGAGGTGTTTGAGCCGTGCTTCTATGTACCTGCCACCGAGGTGAAAGGTGAGAATCATAGCCGCGATAGAGCCAAAGGAGATCTGCTGGATACCGAGGGATCCGAGAATCGCGGTGAACCAGGCCACGAAGGAACTAACCGTGACAAGGGTGTCCATATTAGTGTGGCCGTGACGGAGGGCGATCAGAGCGCTACGGATTGTTTTTTGCCCGGGACCGAAAAGTACAAACCCCGCCAGAAGGGTTTCGATCACAAAAAAACCGGGAATATGAATTCCGGACATATGCAGTACCATGAGGATCATCAGCGGTACCGTTGCAAAGAGCGCCTGAAATACACCGCGACGGGATGCGTCGAACTGCTCCTGAAGAATGTCCCCGGCGGGGGCTTCCTTCATGTAGGTATAGCCACTTTTACGTATGGCGTCTTCGATTTTCTCTTCAGTAACCGTACTGTCGGAGACCACATACGCCCTGTGGGTGGCAAGGTTTACGGAGACGAAGTCGGTACCTTCAAGTTTGTTCAGTGTCCTTTCCACAATACGTGAGCAGGAAGCGCAGGTCATCCCTTCTACCGAAAAGCTGTGATGTGTATCATGGGAACTCATAAAATAGCCTCCTTAACCTTAGTAAAAAGATAATATTAAAACACCCGCTTTTCAAGTGTCTGTGAGAATTGCGGAGACCTCGCATAAGAACAACTTGCATCTGTGGCTGTTAGTAGCTAATATTACAGTACGAAGATAAAATGTTTTAAGGAGGCATTATTTATGGTACAACAGGTTGTGCCCTTTTACGTCAGGGTGAAGGATGATTTGAACAAGGCCTTTCAGGACTTTTTTCCACATATGTCCTCGAATTATATTAGTACGGCAAAACTGTTTAGACGCGACAAGGAGTATCCGGTCCTGGGGATTGAGAGCGTTACGGTGTTCACAAAGGACGGCGCGGAGGTCGAATCTGCCCGTTTCCTTGTTCCGTCTGAAAACAACAACTTCATATGGATCCAGTGTGAGCTTTTTGAATTCGTGGAACCCAATCCGGCTCATACGAAGGACTGATTTTTTACCTGATGACCCTGAAGTGAGGACTCAGTTTTTTCTTCGTTCTTTTCTACGTCGGTGACGCGGTGGGAGGAGAATGAGCGTTGCCAGTACCAGCATCCCGAAGCCCACATAAAGGGTGGTGAAGAACCAGCCGGGGAAGTCGTAGAAGAGTACTTTTCTGATCAACCTCCCGACAAAAGAGATATCCTCTTCAACGTGCTGACCGGCGACACGGCGAAGCCGGTACTCAAGTTCGGTGAGCGGGCAGAGCAAACCAATCGACGCCTCGAGGGAGACAAAGACCACCGCCACAAGATGGACAACCCGAAAGGGAAGGTTTCTT
>CAZJIN010000080.1:8272-8851 GCA_964545955.1 uncultured Sediminispirochaeta sp. | reverse complement strand
GTGGTTCATCGTAATCAGCAAATCATCCAGGGCGACGGCCTCTCCAAGCTCCCGTTCACATGCCATAGAAAGCAGAATGTGCTGAATGCTCCCCGGCTGAGGCAGGGCGATCCGGTCGTCGGGTCCAAAATCCTCCAAACCGCGGATATCGTCTCTCCAGGTGACCAGTCCAAGGGGAGCCCGGGATAGTCCGGAAAAAATTTTCCACTTCATCCCCCGATCATACCCGATTAAAAAAGGGGGGATTCCCATGAACCCCACCTGGAGCCGTCCGGCCAGGACTGCTTCACGGATGGCCGCGGTGTTTCCCAGCCGATTCCACTCTATATCGTAGTCCGGCAATTCTTCCCGTAGGTATCCGCGACGTCGCATTATCTGAAGTGGAGCATAGGCCAGACCGTACTGATCGGCGATTCGCAGGACCTTTGTATCTTGAACCTCCGCGGTGGTTCCCTCTTCCACGGAGCCGTTACCGGTTGATTTCTCCCCGGCCGTATGGGCCGTACGTGCCGTACAGGCTGAAAAAACCATACAGGTCGCAAGGGCGGCGATGAGGACTATCCCCCCAAGGACGAACAC
>CAZJIN010000080.1:0-8262 GCA_964545955.1 uncultured Sediminispirochaeta sp. | reverse complement strand
GAGACATATTCCGAATTGAATAAAAAAGAACAGGACGCCGCCGCGCCGAACCTAACGATTCCCCTTGTTTCATCTTCATACCGTCACTTCAACATACTTTCCACCGAGTAGTCAATCAGTCGATTTTTTCCATGAGCGTCAAAAACACCCAGCTTGCCGTAAACCTCTCGAACGATGTGATTTACCGAAGAGGTTGTGCCCCCCCGTACTATGACGTAGCCGGCCCTGCCCGTGGAATTGTGAATGGGACCGATTTTTCTACCCCGGGATACCAGGTAACGGGCATTCAGGACTCCCGGTATCTCCTGTACCACCTCGATCGGAGCGGTCCTCTCAACTGTAAGGGCCTCAGTGAAAAAGAGAAGCACCGCCACCGCACCATTCGCGGGATAGCGGAAACCCTCAGGCCCCGTATTTCCGACATTCTGCCCGAGGGCTTCGCGAAAATTGAGAAGGTTCAAATCCACCCCGGTCAGGGCGGGAATAAATTCATCCTCATAGGCACCGCCGATCCGGCAGGCGATCTCGTTTACCCTGACTCCGTCCTTCCCGATCAACATCTGGAAGTAGATCGGTCCCTGTCGTATTCCGAGGCCCCCCACTTTTCTCGGAGAGATCCGCCGGATCTCATTGCGGTGCCGGGGGAAGTGACAGCTCGGGTAAGTGTGGGCGACACAGACGCCGATATGGGGATAGTGGGGTACCGACCGACGATCAGTAATAGTCAGGGGATAAACTTGTCCTTCCCTGATCCAGCCGCTGAAAGTAATCTCATCACTCTCGTAGTACTCCTCCACCACCGCGTATCCATCCCGGGAAAAGCCCAGGGTCTCCGTCAGGTACCGGGGCAACTCCCGGGGAGAATCGAGACGCACCACACCCCGCTGACCCTGACTGTCCACCGGCTTGAGCACGAAGGGAGGACGAAGTCCCATAAGCTCCCCGAACTTGAAATCCGAAGAGATAATCCTGTAGGGATTGTGGGGAACACCGAGGCGATCGAACTCCGCCTTCATGAACCTCTTGTTTGTCACGGCAAGGGCCTGGTCCACCGACAGGGCGTGGGGCAAACCCAGCTCTTCAGCTACCCGGGTCACCGTCATCACCGGCTGATCGGTCCCGAGGGTGGTGATACCGTCTACCCGATGTTTCCGAGCCGCATCCATGGTCGCCCCGGGATCAAAGGTGTCGGCAACTACTCCAATATCCGCTTCACCCAAGCCCGGTGCGTGGGGATTAAGGTCACTTACCACCGTCTCGATACCCGATTCTCTTGCCTGCCGAATTGCCTTCAGCTGTCCCTGTCCGCCGCCTACTATCATCAGGCGCATCACAATTCTCCTTCCGCCATATCGGTGATCTCCCAGCGCATTCCCCCGTAGCGTCCTCGAAGGGAGACAGGAAAAATCGGGAGGTACAGGGCCAGTCCGGCAAAGGTCCGCAGCAGTCTCAATAGAGGGTATCGGCTGTGATGTGAACCGGTGAAGCGGTATTCCACGGGAACCAGTCCGATCCGGGGGGAAAGGCGAAAAAATTCCGCCGAGAGATAGAGAAACCCCTCCGCCCGATCGATCATATTGTCCGCCAGGTCCCTCGTAAAAGCACGAAAGCTGGTCGGTCGTATACCGAAACTCCTCCGTCCGAAGATGAAGAGAAAAAGGACGTCTCGCAGTCCGGAACCGAAGCGCCGCAACACCGATCCATGATTTCCAAAGGGGACGCCGTACACGAGGTCGTAACCCGCGGATAACTTTTCCACCATGGAAAAAATCTTCTCCAGGGGATGCTGCAGGTCGTCATCAACGGTAACCATCACTTCTCCCGAGGCGTTTCGGATACCGCATAGAGTAGCCTGTTGCTGACCGACATTCTCCCGGAGACAGATCACCTTGAGTCGCGGCACCTCACCATCCCCGGAATGCACATCTCCGGAAGTGGCGTCCCCGGCGCAGGGATTCCCGACGGAGGAATTCCCGACGGAGTCAGATTTTTTTGCCAGAGCGAGAAGGATTTGCGCAGTCCCGTCATCGGATCCGTCGTCCACCACCACTACCTCCGAGGAAAAACCCGGGTGTCGGAGTTCAGCCCTCATCTGTTCGAGAAAGAGTCCCAAATGTTCGATACTGCGGTAGGTCGGTACTATCACCGAAAGTCTTATGCGAGATTCCATATCATAAGTCCCGCAAGTATAGCAAGGGAACCGCCGATATGGTAGAGGGTGATTTTTTCATGCAGGAGGAGGTGTCCCGATAGTACCACCGACAGATACGTCAATCCGGAAAAACTGTAGCCCACATTCAGTTCCACCTTCGACAGGGCATACATATAAAGCAGTGGTCCGAGGATCACCGCCATTGCGCCAAGGAACAGCTGGATATTGAACATGCTTTTAAGAAGTTTTAAGAGCCCCCGGTACACCACCAGCTTCACCGCTCCCCTTTTTACCAAAAGCTGTCCCACGGTATTGAGAAACACCATCAGGAGTAGGGCGAGATAGGGATTCACGATCCGCCGTTCCTGCCGCCGTTCCTGTGAATTTTCATTTCACCGTAGGATATCGCGGTCACTCCCAGAATAAGCAGAAGGGCTCCTAGGATTTTTCCCGGAGTCAGGCTCTCCCCGAAGAATTGGAATGATACAAAGAGAACCAGGATGTACCCCACACTCATCAGAGGGTAAGCCAGTACAAGCTTGAGCCGCCGTAGCAGGAATACCCAGAGCAGACCCCTCATCATGAAAAAAAAGTAAGTACCGACTACGAAGATATAGGTCGTTTTTCCCGACGAATCGAAGGCCCTGCTTCCAAGTTTCGCGCTGACCTGCCCAAGGGTCAAAAAAAGGTATGAAAAAAGGAGCATTCCCGCGATGATAAGAAGGGACCTCCGCCGATTCGCTTTCATTTTGTGGGGACTCTTCATTGTTGGTGCTCACGCATGTCCTCGGGGATGTGGAGAATCTCTCGGGGTTTGCTTCCGTTCTGCGGACCGACAATACCCCGGTGCTCCATCTCCTCGACGATGCGGGCCGCCCTGTTGTAACCGATCTTCAGTCGTCGCTGCAGGTAGCTGGCCGAGGCCTTCCCCGCGGAGGTGACCACTTCCATCGCCTTGTTCATCAGGGGATCCCCGGAAGCACCCATCTCCAGGTTCCATTCCTCCTCATCATCATCATCAAAAAAGATCTCTTCGTCGATATAACCAGGTTCACCGAGGGTCCGCACGTAGTCTGTTACATGTTCAACCTCATCCTCGGAAAGGTAGGCCCCCTGAATTCGGATAGGATGGGGATTCCAGGCACTGGTAAAAAGCATATCCCCCTGACCCAGGAGTTTCTCCGCTCCGACGGAATCGATGATGATCCTTGAATCGAATTTTCCCGCCACCATGAAGGCAATCCGCGAAGGAATATTTGCCTTGATCAGCCCGGTGATCACGTCTATCGACGGCCGCTGTGTCGCCAGGACCAGGTGGATTCCCACGGCACGGCTCATCGCGGCAAGACGAGCCAGGGTGGATTCCAGCTCCTTCCCGCTGGTGGCCATCAGGTCGGCAAACTCATCGACAATTACCACCACATAGGGCAGCGGCTGGGTGGCGAGTTTTTTCTTTTTTATCTTCCGATTGTAGGACTGGATATCCCTCACACCGAGGGCATCGAGAAGACTATAACGCCGCTCCATCTCGTAGAGCAGGTACTGCAGGGCCTGAAAAGCCCTTTTCGGTTCCGTGATGACCGGCGTCATCAAATGGGGAATGTCGTTGTACAGCTTGAGCTCCACGATTTTCGGATCAATCAGTACCATCCGTACTTCGTCGGGACTGCGGGTATAGAGGATTGAGCAGATTATCGAATTTACACACACCGATTTTCCCGAGCCCGTCGCCCCCGCAATCAACAGGTGAGGCGTCTGGGTCAGGTTTACGATCTGGGTCTCCCCGGTGATATCCTTCCCAAGGATGACGGGGATCTCCATCTCCGCTTCCTGGAACACATCACTCTCGAGCATCTCCCTGAAAGAAACCAAGGAACGTCGTTTGTTGGGCACCTCGATTCCGACGGCATGTTTTCCCGGAATCGGCGCCACGATTCGCACCCTGCTGGCGGCCAGTCGCAGGGCAATATTGTCGGCTAGATTCACGATTTTCGAGAGCTTTACCCCGGGAGCCGGAAGAATCTCGAACATCGTAATCACCGGCCCCTTCTGTATCCCCGTCACTTCGGCGGAAATTTTGAATTCCTCCAGGGTAGTTTTCAGCACCTCCGCCCATTGCCGGGTCTCTTCATCGATCACCCAGTAATGCCGATCAGGGTACTCCTTGAGCAGGTTTTCCTCAGGTAGGCTGTAGTTGTGATAGGTAAAACCGGGGCTTCGCGTGGGCTCCCGCAGACGGGGACCCTCCGCTTCCTCTTCTTCCTCAGATTCATACCCCGCCATCGACGCGGGTGGCGCGATCGGCCCGGGCTGCTCGATCGGTTCGGTCGGAAAACCCTCTTCCCTTGAAAGATCTCCCTCCACGGGGACATCCTCTTCCAATTCAATCCCTACATCCTCTTGCTCTTTCTCTTTAACGAACACTTTCAGCCGAGGAAGTTCCGGAAAAGAGATCCCCTCCTCCGTGGGATCGAAACGGTCCCATTCCTCACTATCATCTTCGGCTCCGCCGTCCTCTTCGTCCTCCAAATCGGTTTCCAACTCTGTTTCCGCAGAGATCGGGGGGGCCTCATGGTTGGCCACCCGGGGCTCCTCCGGGGCGGGCTCGCCCTCCGGTTGCGGCTCGTCCTCCAGGTCCGGTTTATCCTGGGGATTCGGTTCGTCCTGCGGAAGAGTTGTCGGGGCGGCTTCGGTCACCCCCGGGGAAGGCGAGGCATCTTCCGGGCGGGGAGCCTCCAGGAGCTTCGGTGAGGTACGGGAGAAAAGTTTTACGCCGAAAAAGAGATGCAGTGTGAGGACATAGAGGGCCAGAATCTCCGCCGCCCCGGTCAGAAGAAGGAGGGTGGCCCCCATTCTACTGCCAAAGGTCTCGGCAATCACCTTTGCGGCGGGGCCGTAGGGACCGGTAAGAAGCTGAAAAATCACGGCAAAATTCAACAACGGAATCGCCCCCAAGGTGAGTACGAAGAGAAAGGCCCGTTTTAGACGCTTCATACACAGAAGTACCGCCGTCGTGAACAGGTAGAGGGGCACGTAGAACGAGAGATATGAGTAACTCATGAAGAAAAACTTCCCCGGAACAGCCAATAGAGAGGGCAGGTCCGTCACACCCGCCGCCACAAGACCGATGGAGAACAACAAATACAAGCCCCCTGTCAGTGCAATTCCCGCAGGAAGAATAGTAAAACCACGTGGACCCACAGATACCTCCTCTTTCTTCAATATCGGTCGGTTTGTAAGGATGTTAAAGCAATGAGATTCTTAGAAGAACAACAGTCCCGCAATCCCCAAAGGTATCAGGTAGTAACTGAAAAGGTAGAGACGCCCCCGCCGAACGAGGGAGAGAAGGAACAGAAGACTCAACAGACCCACAATAAAAGCCGCGACAAACCCCGCCGCAACGACCATAGGCGATATGGAGGAAAAAAGCATTTCGGAATCCTTCAGCTTCAAGAGGAGAGCACCTAAAATAGCCGGAATTGAGATAAGGAAAGAATACTCACCGGCCTTTTCCCGGTCCATGCCGCTCATCAGAGCCGCGGAAATCGTGATCCCAGACCTGGAGATCCCCGGAAACACCCCCAAGCCCTGGGCGAAGCCCGTGATTGCCCCCTGTTTTATACCGATGGTTCCATAATTTACGGAACCCTGAAAGGTCCTGGTCCACCAGAGAATAATCCCCGTCACAATAAAAAGAAAAGAGACCAGCTTAATGTTACCACCGGGATCGAAGGACTCGATGATGAAGCCTAACACACCGGTGATTGCCGTCGACAGGAGAATCACCATGAACAGCCGCAGGTTTTCCCCGTCCTCTTCATTTTTTCTCCCGATCAGGACCCTGCCCAGAGAGACAAGAATACGCCCCACCCGGTCACGAAATACTATCAGTACCACGAAGAGGGTCGCCACGTGCAGCAATATATCAAACAGCAGGGGTACGTCCTGGAGGTCCATAAACCGGCGGATCACCACCAGATGTCCAGAACTAGATACGGGGAGAAACTCGGTCACCCCCTGCAGTACCCCCAGAATAAGAGATTGTAATATGGTCATGGCTGCTCCTTCCCATCAGGGATCCTTTGTTTCATCTAAAAAATTGAGAAATTATATCACTGTAGTGAATATTATCATAAAAATATCCATAAAGTACGGAAGATACAAGCACCTTCCTCCCGTAATGGGCCGTCTCCGCAAAGGGTATTTTTTCCAGAACGAGATCGCCCGGTAGATATCCGTACTCCCGTACCCAGCGCCTCACCCGTGTAATACCGCCGTTGTAGGCAAAAAGCGCCTGACTGTAGTTCTCCGTCCTCCCGATGAGATGATCGAGATACCAGGCCCCCAACCGCAAATTCAGAGCGGGATCATTCAGATCCTCAACCACCAGTCCAATCCGCGAAGCGACATCTTCGGCGGTAGAAGGCATCAGCTGGCTCAAGCCCACCGCTCCGGCTGAGGAAGAGATATCAGCATCGAAGAGGCTCTCCTCCCGTACCAGCGCGTAAAATATAAAATCGGGAAAGGCATATTCTTCAGACAGGGGGAGAATGAATTTCGAATACGCAGCGGGATAGAGAAGTTTAAGGTCATCCTCCCCCAGATCATACCCGTCTTTTCGTACGCCGCAATACCTGTTCAGAAGGCGTACCGACTCGAGGTAGGCTTTTTCCCGCTGCAGCTCCGCGGCGAGCAGGCGAACACTCTCCGGCGCGAGGGATGCCAGGAACTCATTCTCCCCACCGAAACGGCGATACGCGTCTTTGGCCAGTTCAAATCGCACAAAGCCCTCTATAAGAAAGTCCCCTGAACTCTTCCCTTCCCCCCACGTACGGGTGGCGCCCACCTTTCGGCCGGCCGGGAGCTCCCAGGAAATTCCGCAGAATGAGGAGGGATCAAACAAGTCGAAGGGTATACTCCGGCCACGTTCGCTCAAGCGCTGGGCCGCCATAATCCGGTAGTACAGTCCGGAGCCGACTCCACTTGAATTGTACATCGCGGCTTCCAGCCAATGATCGATCTGTTCGGCATCAAGCTCCAGCAGACCGTTTTCACCGGCCCTGGCGGCAAGGTAGGCCGCCCGGCCCACGGCCACATTCGAGACCTTTCCGTCAAGGGCCTTCGCGATTTTCGCGATATCCGCCCACCGGTTGTAGTACACCAGTCGGTCAATCAGGTTGAAAAGCACATCGTTGTAATAGCCGTGATCTTCCCAGAACTCCGCCTCTTCACCGAGCCCTTTGATGGCCTCGGTGAAACTGCTCCGAAAACGGGTATCGAACATGTACCAGCGAATCCTCTCCCTCTCCTCCTCAGGCGCCGTCTCGAGGGCCTCCTCATACAGGAGCCGGGCTTCGACAAAGCGACCCAGCTTTCGTAAGAGATAGCCCTCCGTCTCGAGTAGCCAGAATATCGCGGTCGTCACCCCCTCTTCTTCACCCTCGCGAAGGGCAAGGGCTTTTCGGAGGGAAGCGGCAATACCCGCCGCCTCCCGGGTGTATCCCGAATATAGGGCGCTGAGGGCAAATTCATCGGTCACAGACCCGGTGATCATCCCGGGAGAACCATCGCCGTCTTCGACTCGTTTCAGTACCGTCGCGTACTCCCGATATGCCCGGGGGTAGTTTTTTTTAAAATAAAAGTTCTTCCCCTCGAAAAGTTCCCCCGGGGCCGACGGAAATCCCTCTCTCTCTTTAATAGCACGCCGGAGTTTCGAAACCGAAAATTGCCCGGATCCTTTGAAAAAGACTTCTGGAATATCCGCGACATTATAGTTGGTAAGAAAGCTCATCAGCAGATCTTCCCACGACCGATCTCCCAGGCGGAACTTCGTCACCAAGTCCGCGTACAGAACCATACCCCTCAGACGGGAATTGAGGAATTCGAATTCCTGCCCCTCGTACTCCGATGATTCCATTCGACGATAGTGTGTGAAAAAGTCGGAATACCTCTCTTGTGAAAAGAGAAAATCAAGATACTCAAGTCCCGCGTACCATTTTAGGGGGGATTCCTCCACCACCGCTGCATAATGGAGCAAATCCTCCACCACTTCGGTCTGTCCTTTTTCCCTCGCGTGGAGAGCTAAATAGAAACTGCTTCCGGGGCCGTAT
>CAZJIN010000079.1:0-8868 GCA_964545955.1 uncultured Sediminispirochaeta sp. | reverse complement strand
AGGTCCTTGCTGCGACGCTTTATTTTTTGATAAATCGAGTAGATATGTTTTGTCCGCGTGGAGATCCTGATGTCCACCCCCTCTTTCTTCGCGGCGGTGTAGATCTGTCGTTCCACATTTTTCAGGTAGGAGGATCGTTCGAGTTTCTTGGTGGAAAGGTATTTTTTGATGTAGTGGTAGGTGTCTGGGTTGAGCTCCTTGAGGGCCAGGTCTTCGAGTTCGGCCTTCATCCAGGAGATCCCCAGTCGGTCGGCGAGGGGGGCATAGATGTCGAGGCACTCCGTGGCAATGCTCTTGCGTTTCTCCGCGGGCAGATATTCGAGGGTGCTCATGTTGTGGTATTTGTCGGCCAGTTTGATAATGATGACACGGATGTCCCTGGTCATGGCAAAAAGCATTTTTCGAATGGTTTCGGATTCCTGCACCCTTTTGCTTTTCGCCTTTACAATGGAGATCTTGGTCACTCCATCGACCAGGGAGGCAACCTGGCGGCCGAATCTGTGCCGCAACTCGGATTCCTCCACCTCGGTGTCTTCCAGGATGTCGTGGAGAAGGGCGGGGATCACCGCTTCCCAGTCCAGCTGCATGTCAACGAGAATCTCCGCTACCTTGAGGGGGTGAATAAAATAGGGTTCCCCACTGGCGCGTTGCTGATCTCGGTGAAGTTCCTTTGACCAGCGCGCGGCCTCTACAATGCGGTTGCGTTCTTTTTCGGGATACCGGCTTAACTTCTGTTCAAATTGCTCAATTTTGTTCAACATCAGGTTTGTGCCCACTGACTACCCGATCTCTCCCACTGAGATCATGGTAGGATTTTACCTCATGATAGCCTTTTTTGTGAAAAAGCTCCTTTACCGCGGCTATCTGATCGATACCCACTTCGATGAACATGGTTCCTCCTCTGTTCAGGTGGAAAAACCCCTCCTCGATCAGAGGTTCTACAATATCCAGACCGGTGCTTCCTCCCGCCAGAGCGATATGGGGCTCCGGCCATCGGTGTTTTTCCATATTTTCTACCTCACGGCTGGTGAGATAAGGAGGATTGGAAACTATCACATCAAAACTCCCATCAATATTGGAAAAAAGATTGCTCTCCACCATGGGGAGCGGCTCCGAAAGCAGATGGCGGCTGTTCATCCCGCATACCGCGAGGGCGGAACGGGAATAATCGCAAGCAGTCACGTTGAAAGCAGGTCGCAGGTATTTCAGGGTGATAGCGATACAACCGCTACCGGTTCCGACATCCAGGATCTGTGGGACCGTTCCCGGGACATCGGTGTATTGAAGTACCAGCTCTACAAGTGTCTCTGTCTCGGGTCGTGGGACCAGTACCCGTTCATCCACATAAAAGGGAAGGCCGAAAAATTCCTTTTTGTGACGGATATAACTCACGGGATAGCCGGAAAGTCGTTTTTCCACATACCCCCGAAACTCATTCTGCGCCGAGAGAGGGAGTTCTTCAGGGTAGGACGCGAGAAGCTTTTCCCTGCTTATCCCGAGGGCGTGGGCAAGGAGGAGACTGGCGTCCAGAAAAGGGGTATCTACCTCCGTGAGCATTTTCAATGCCTCCGCGAGGGCCTCTCGTACGGTGTTCATTCTACCTCTTTCAGATATTCTTGTCGGGCCGAATATTTTAAATTCTCGATGATTTCAGAGAGGTCTCCCTGAATCACATAATCCAGTTTGTGCAGGGTCAGGTTGATCCGGTGATCGGTGATCCGGTTCTGGGGAAAATTGTAAGTACGAATGCGCTCCGACCGGTCTCCGGATCCTATCTGGTTCTTTCGGGCCTCGGCACGTTCCCTGTTATTCTTACGTTCTTCCTCTTCGTAGATCCGGGAACGCAGAACCCTCAAGGCCTTCGCTTTGTTCTTGTGCTGTGATTTCTCATCCTGACAGGTGACCACCGTCCCAGTGGGGATGTGGGTGATTCGTACGGCGGAATCAGTGGTATTGACGCTCTGTCCTCCCGGTCCGGAGGAACGGTAGACATCGATTTTGAGGTCCTCCTGATTGATATCGATGTCGGTCTCCTCCGCCTCCGGAAGGACCGCCACCGTCACCGCCGAGGTGTGAATCCGTCCCCCCGATTCGGTAGAGGGAATTCGCTGCACCCTGTGGACTCCGCTTTCGTATCGGAGGTTCTCATATACGTTTTTGCCCGAAATCGAGAAGACGATCTCCTTGAACCCGCCGATTCCCGTTTCGTTGGAATTCATCACCTCAGTTTTCCAGTTGTTGTGTTCCGAATATCTGCTGTACATCCTGTACAGGTCCGCGGCGAACAGTGCGGCCTCTTCACCGCCGGTGCCCGCCCTGATTTCCATGATAATGTTCTTGCCGTCCATGGGGTCTTTCGGAATCAGCAGGTTTTTGAGGGTTTGAGTAGCCTTCTCCCGGGCTTCACTGAGCGAATCGAGCTCCTCCCTGGCCATTTCAAGCATACCGGGATCTGTTTCACCCTCCGCCAAGGCCTTCGCTTCCTCCAGTTCCTGGGTGAGTTGTTTGTAGTTTTCGAACTCCTCCACCGTTTCACGGAGTTGTGAATGCTCCTGCATGAGTTCCTTGTAGCGGTTGAGGTCCTTCATCACGTTCGGATCGGAGATGAGTCGTTCCACCTCATGAAAGCGTTCGGTAATATAATCAAGTTTGTCAAACATCGGTTCAGAATTTCTCCTTGAAGTGAGGGCAGGTATAGATGACCAGCTGGAAATCTTCCTTGCTTTTCTCATAGGATAATGCCTGTATAAGCTTTTTCTGATACGGGCATCTGCCGTTGTGAAGACAGAGGGGACACGCACCGTTTCCCCTGGGGTTTATTTTCACTTGCATGAGAAAAAGATAGCAAAAATTTCATCTATTTGCAATGTTCGGTGAGATTCTTTAGAAGAGCACCCTTTGAAGGTGCCCAGGGTCATCCGTGGGCCAGGGTATATCTGAATCGTGGTGGAAAGGAAAGGCGAAAAACCAGTGAAAAAAATGTATTTTTTTCCAATAGACAGCCTAATAGAGTGATCGTATACTGTGTATATATGTAAGGGGGAAATTATGAAAAAAACAAGATTTTTGTATTTAGTGGTTGCACTTTTTTTACTCTGTTCATTTTCTATTTCGGCGGAAGATGGCAACGTCTGGTGGGGTTCATGGTACAAGCCCGGGAATCTGGCGCTGTCGGCCCGTGCTGCCTTTGAAACACCCTCAGGTTATACCGGAGGACTGGGACTATATCCCGGGGCTGAATTGATTCTCTATAAACCATCTTACGGTGATGTGGCACCGATTGATTTCGGTGTGGCCGCCAGGGGACATATCGGTATTGGCTTCGACAGTACCCTCGATAATAGCCTCACCGCGGGGGTGGGTGTGCTCGGAACTTTTCATTTCGGCTTTCGGGGACTTGACTTCATTGATCCCGAGATTCTGGGCAAGCTGGACTACTTCGCTGAGATCGGACTTGTATTTGATATACTCAAGTACGATGAAGACGATAGTGCCCTCGGTTTTGCCACCTTCACGGGGGTGAACTATTATGTGAATCCGAATATCTGCCTCACTGCAGGGTACAACCTGTGGGGAAATATTTCCGGAGGTTATATCGGTGCGCAGCTCAGGATAGGGAAATCACCGGAGGTCAGTGAATTGAAGATCGAAACACCCTCTGGAAAAATGGTTGCCCCCGGACAGGCTATGATGGCCCAGATGTATGTCGCCCAGTTCTACGCGATTTACTGGTATGCCTTCGCCGCCGGTGGATTCTATTTTGACGACAGTACCTATGATGTAGGTGACGGAACCGTATGGGAGCTCACCAGTTCCGATGATTCCGAGGGGCTTCTCCTCGAAAAAGCCCTCCTGAAGGAAGAAGGCGACGGGTCCCGCTGGTGGAGAGTTGCCTTCACCACGGACGGCGACCGTTATGTGTATGAATACCATATCGCCGCGAATTACAGCCTGATAGAGATGCACTACAAAGATGTAAATGAGAATCAGGTCGGGTCCTATCGTTTCGAGGGGGATGAGGGGGCACAGTACGGAGCAGCTACGGTTGAACCGATTACTTCTGACGATTATGGTCAGTACAAAGCCGGTTCCGAAAAGCTCAAGGTTCGAGCGGGAACCTTCAACACCGACCTGCTGAAATACGAGGTAAGTAGTCAAGAGGATAAGTGGACCTACTCCTGGTGGGTCTCCAGGGATGTTCCGGGCAGCCTGGTAAAGTTCATCTGGGAGCTGAACGATCGGGAAGAGTGGATGCAGGGTGAGCTTGTGGAGCTTACGAAGAACAACAAGCCGGAGTTGATCAAGTAACCACTTGTTTTTCGGCAGACGTCGCTATAGTTTGACGCCGCAATAACATGGCGTCGGAAGGAAATATGCCGCCGGGCAGGGTATGATCAGTCAGGATTGTCCCCGCCCGGCTTTTTTTTCATTTCCTCGGGCGGAGAAATCCGAACATGCTTCCGCAGGCCCCACCCGCGATATGGGCAAACTCGGAGATCTGGTTTTCCTGTACCGAGCTGATCAGCTCCTGGGCCAGGTAGAGGATCAGGATCAGAATAAATGTCAAGGGGATTTCCCCGTTCGGGATATTGGTAAAAGAAACAAGCAGGATCATCATGAAGGCGACGCCGCTGGCACCGAGAAGCCCGGTGGTGAAAAGCAGTGCGTTCAGAAGCCCCGTCACCAGGGCAGTGATCATAATCATGATCATCATGGAAGTGGTTCCGTACTTTTCCTCCAGGATCGGCCCGATCAGCAGGATAATGGCAAAATTGCTCAACAGGTGCTGCCAGTTTACATGCCCGACAATATGGGTAAAGAGTCTCAGGTAATCCATGGGAGATGAAAAACTGAATCCTGTTTTTCCCGGGACCATAAAAAGAGCCGGTATCAGACCGGCACCAGTCACCAGGTCGATGGTCAGCACCAGGGCCGACGCAAGGGCAAAGGTCAGAGTCACCGGGGCATTATATCGAATTCTCATGAATTTTCTCCTCCTGAGGACAGATCTTAATCGGGAGCGTGCCCATGAGTCAAGCGGCGGGCTTCGCGGTTGGCAGTGGAGCGGGGAATACCGCCGTGCCTCGAGGCCGTGTATTGACGGCAGGCTTATTGACAGTCCCGGTTCAACCGGATATCCTGTGCCCTGCAGATGGACACGTAGCTCAGCTGGATAGAGCGCCACCCTCCGGAGGTGGAAGTCGTGGGTTCGAATCCCGCCGTGTTCAATAAATTTCCTTTCTATGTAAGGAAATACGAACCTACCGGACCACCGGCGGTTCTCCAAAATCTCTACTGTTACGTCAAGTGTTACGTCACGGAAAGGAGCGGAGAATGAGCCGGTATCAACCCTATCATCTGATTAAGCGCAAAACAAAAAGAGGAAAAATCCTCTACCAAGCCCGATTTCTCGATGAAGAAATCGGGAAAGTACTCTGTACCAGGTCTACTGGGCAGTCAAACAAAACCGTTGCAGCCAGAATAGCTGAGCGTATGCTCCCAGAATTAAAGAATGAGTCGTTGAAAGAACCTACCCCCATGAAGATCGACCGAAAATTGCTCAAGCATTTTAAAAGTGGGAAGGTAAAAGTGCATACTGCAGCTGCTTTCGAATTGCCTGCATTATCTTCTTTGTAGAAGGTTTTCTCTTCTTTGCAACTGCAAGATATTCTTTTTGTGCCTTTTTTCGGTAGGGTATCACCTTGGACCGTTTACCCTTGCGCTTTTATGAAGCGCGTCGATGATTTCTTCTGTTTATTTTTTTGCCTCATTGAGCAGACTGTGATTGGTTGGGTAGCTGATATCGGCGGTGGTACAGGTTGCGTTCACCAGGAGCTTGCCCTTGTTTTTTATTTCTTTTCATCAGGCTCTTCCGGTTCTTCTGTGTGTTGCGCTATTCCCCCGTGTTCATGAGGTCGACGATATAGGCGCTCGAGGAGTAGCAGCTCGCAACTATGTACCGTCCCTCCCGTGCCAACCGTTTGTCATATCCCACTTGATCGGGAACCGGTGCAAGGAGAAAGGGAGCTGTAAGATCGGTGACATTGACCAGCTGTACACCATTGTCGAAATTAGTTACGCAAGCTGTGTCGCCGAAGAGAATTACATCGTTGCTGAGGCTCGGAAGAGCGCAGCTGCCGACGAGGCTCGGAAAGTGGGGGTCCGACACATCTATGATTGTAAACCCATCATTACCGGCGGCTACATAGGCATAGTCCCCCCGCACGACAATTGCCCTTGCCTGTCCGGCATCACTGCATGATCCGATAATGCGTGGCGCTTCGGGATCAGAGATATCCAGTACGTGCGTCCCGCTTTGTACTCCTGCCACATAGGCGTAGGGATACTCTACTACGACCTCCATGCACTGGTTGGGTATGTAGATGGATGAGATAACCTCGAGTATATCTCCGCTCATACGAGCAACCTGGAACCCGCCGCTTCGGAATGCCCCGTACACGTAATGTCCATAGCTGTCGAGATCCCATGCAAGTCCATCTGTTTGCACGGTGTCCAAAGTGGACATGGCTGTCGGATCGGAGATGTCGACGGCTGCCAGGGTGGTACCGGAAGCGAGGAATAGGGTGGAACCGGATATGGCTGCGCACTCTCCATCGATCGGCACACCGATGGAGTCTATGAGCGATACACTTCCGTCTGAATGCAGGGTATAGGCCGAGAGTTCTCCATCGTCTGCGGTAAAGAGCATGTTCCCGGAGAAGGCAAGGGCGCTGCTTGCTTCAAAAGGATCTGTCGGTGGTACGGTGATATCCGGTACGTATCGATTTATATAGTAGCCGTGTACCCCTGAATAACCGTCGGCGATGTACAGTGAGCCGTTCTCTGCAGCCACTCCCTGGGCTGCACCGACTGTATCTATGCTTTCCCGGAACATAGGAGATTCCGGGGTCGTCACGTCGTATATACGCACCCCCGCGTGTTCGTCGGCGAGATAGAGGAGGGAGTTTTCGATGGCGATGTCGGAGGCGACTCCGGGAGTGTCGTCGTAGGGGTTGTCGTTGTCGCCGAATTGGGTGGGATTTTCTGGATCCGTACAGTCGAAGACCCGCAGCCCATAATTCGCGTCGGCGACGTAGACGTAGGGCCACAGTGCCGCCACTCCGAGTCCCTCCCCGGGATAATAGAAATTGCCGACTAATCCCCCGCTCAGATTGTAGATATTAAGGTTGTAAACAGTAGATACAATGAGGTATCCGCCGGCAATGGTGATGTCCTGCCCCACACCGCCGCTACCCGAGGACCAGATGAGTGGATCGGTCAGATCCATGTCGAGAATCCTTATACGCTCCATGTAGCCGCCCATGTACTGACGGCTGTCGTCGGCGTAGACGCTGCGAGCGGAGTAAAGATCTAAGTCATTTTCGTAGTAGTCCGTCCTCATGATGTTGGATGAAGTGCTGATATCATATTTGCTCAATTTATTCCCACCGACGCCGTAGACCGTCGTCCCCATGGCATGGACGTCCATGGTGTTTCCCAGATAGTAGTCGGTTTGGGAGGCGCTGGTCTCACCGAGCTGCAGGCATCGCAGTGCAGTTTCGTCCGCTACGTAGAGGTAGTCTCCGTTTGGGGCAATATTCATACAGTTTCCCGGCGTGTCGTAGCTGAAGCGCCACTGGTGGGGGTATTTCCCGGGAACGGGAAAAGCCATTGCGATTCCCGGTTGGCTGAGCTCGTCGTTGTAGTCGGCCGGTTTCACACAGTACTTGTAGTAGGTCTCAGGGATCACGAGAGAGTCGGTAAAGCTCGTTCCTGCTATTTCGCCGCTTATGTTTTCATACTCTTCGCTGCCGCCGTCGCTTCGCCAGACTTCATAGTGCTGTGCCCCCTCTATTTCTGGCCATGAGACGGTGATGGAATCGTTGCCTCCCACCACGCGCGGTGCAAGGGTGATGGGAGAAAGTGGTATACCCCTCACGTAGTCCGACCAGGCTTCAGGTGCGGCCTCCGATGTGGCGTGGAGACGAAAGATGCAGAGCGCACCGTTGGGCAGGCCCGTGATTTCCATACCCGGGCTCGCACCGGAAACCTCTGTCCCGTAGGTGGTCGAGGGGAGCGACCCGTTTATCGTGTAATAGACCGTGTATTCATCTGCGAGCGGAACCGGGGCCCAGTCGAGGGTAACGACCCCGTCTCCGGGTGTAGCAATGAAGAAGGGAATGTCGTTGCCCGCATCGAGTAGACTGCGATAGACGGTGGTCCCGTTCCCGTTCTTGTCCTCTGCGGTGACGGCAAGGGTGAGGGAGCCCTGCAGTTCCGTCGTCTCGAAGGTAAACGTAAAGGTGCCGTCGGATTCGAAGGTGAGGGTATCACTGAGACCACCGGGCTGGACAGTCCAACCGAGGGAGTCGACCTCGTTGTTCGCATCCATATCATCAAAGGAATTGCCGACACGGCCCTCCACGATCACGCTGGATGAGTAGTACCGGGCATCCTCAGGCGCAGTGAGATCGATATATGGGCCGTCGCTCCAGTTGATCAGGGTGATCTCTGAAACGGTGAGGTTCCCGTTCCAGTCCTGGGCGGTAATGATGATCTTCTGTTCACCGGTGAGATTGTCCGTCAAGCAGGTGAAGCTGAACGTGCCGTCCTCCGCAATGTCGATCTCCCCTTCTATGGTTGGCGTGGTGTAGGGGAGAGAGTAATGAGCGCGGGCGAGACTTCCCTTGCCGTCACCCGTTTCGGCCACGTCGTCGGATATGGTACCGGTGACGTTGATGGTGGAGCGGTAGGTGCTCCCTTCCAGGGGTGATGAGATGACGATCTTCGGGCCGAGCTCGTCTCCAACCTGTTGTGTAAGCGTATCCTCGAATGGCGGGGGACAGGAGAGGAGAAGCGCGGCAACAC
>CAZJIN010000078.1:0-8875 GCA_964545955.1 uncultured Sediminispirochaeta sp. | reverse complement strand
ATTCTGTGAAACCGCCTGGATGGAAAGCCCGATCTTTGTTTTGTTGATAAACCAGTGTAGAACGGCAACGATAAGAATGGTGGCTACAATGATGATACCGTTTCGCCAGGATATTCCGGACAGTTCCCGGAAAATTCTTTCCGTTGAGAGTAACTCGGGAAATGCTCTCGGGTTTCTACCCTCCGGAAAAAATATTCCAATCAGCTCTCGCAAAGCGATACCCGCGGCGATGGTACTGAGCAGGGGCATGAGGCTGCTCTTGTTTTCAAAGGGTTTGATCACCAGCTGGTACATAATCACCATGAGAACAGCCGTGAGTACCGCGGCAACCAGTACCGTTACGAGCAATGAAATCACCGGGCTGAACAATCCCAGGAAGATGTTGTAGAAGGCGATAATCTGTACCAGAAACACAACTGAAAAGGAACTGAATATAGCGACATCCCCGGCGCAGAACACTACCGTATCCAGGACTCCGAAGAAGAGGGAGAAACCAATCGCCACAAGGGAATAGGTGCAACCGAGCATCACTGCATTCAATATCTGGGCATATAACATAAATCTTTCCCCTTTATAGAAAAGTCGGCAATATGGAGGATTCTCCATATTGCCGAAAGATGCAAAAATAGTATAAAGCTTTTACTTCGCCCCGGGAAGGGAACGGGCTCCGCCTTCGTAGTCTGATTCATACCAGGGGACGAATTCACCGTCCTGGACCACAAAAATGGTGCTGACGACATTCTCGGTCTGACCGAAGTCGTTGAAGGTGGTGGTTCCCAGCAAACCGCTGTACTCAATATCCACGATGGTATCGATAAGTTTCGCCCTGTCGGGACCGACTTCCGCCATGGCGGTTGCGATAATGTTGGCCGCGTCGTAGGCGTAGGGTCCGTACGCCCCAAAGGGCTCGCTGTATCCGGCTTCCTCATAGTTCTTCACGAAATCACTTCCCCCTTCCATTTGGGAGATATCTTTGCCCGGTTTGACCGCGACAACGCCTTCGGCGGCATCCGCGCCGGCGGTTTCGATGAACTTGTCATCCACTATTCCCGAAATACCCACCATCAGGGTGTCTTCCATATCGAGTTCCACCATCTGACGACGCACGAGGGCCCCTTCCATGACCACTCCACCGAAATAGACGCCGTCCAGGTTGTTGTTCTTGATCTTGCTCAGGATGGGTCTGAAATCCGTGGTGCCCACCTGAATTTCATCGAGGGAAACTACCTCCACACCGGAATATTTCTCCGCGTTTTTCTTCCACGCCTCGGTATTGCTTTTCCCGTAGGTGGAAGTGTCGGAAATAATGGCCCATCTCTCACGGCCGAGATCATCCATGACGAACTCCGCGAGGGGAATATTTTCCTGCGCCTGGGTCGGACAGACCCTGGTTACATAGGGATAATTCTCGGGACTGGTCAGGGTCGGGCTGATTGCGCCCCAGACAATGAAGGGGATCCCCTCACTCTTGAAAATCGGAATAGTAGCCTCTGCGCAGGGGCTGTTCCAGTGACCGCTGGCGGCCACCACGTCCGGATCGGAAACGGCCATCTGTGCCACGGATGCGGCAGTTCCGGGTTTAGACTCGTCATCGAGGACCATCACCTCAAGGGTGTACGGGAGCTTTCCCGATTTATTCACCTGATCAATGGCCAGAAGGAAGGAATTCCTGGCGCCGACTCCCTGTGCCGCGTTCGGTCCGGTCAGGGGTCCGATAAATGCGATCTTGACCACATCCTGATCTTCCTGTTCTCCACCGGCAAACAGCGAAACACTGCCCGCAAGTAGAAAGATCGTCAGGATAGCGCATACGAAAATGGTTCTTCTTCTGTTCATCTCCACACTCCTTTTGAAAAAAAAATTCAGCCTTATATTAAGCCTTGTATTATATAAAGCCAATTCACAAGATAAAAAACTACTTTTTCCAGCTTTACGGATAATAAGATTAGGATTACTATAGGGTTCATTGTAAGAGCACAAATTTTTCTTTGTCAAATTTAAATTGAGATTGCATTCCAATTATTGCAACAGTTTTTTCTTGTCTGTATAACTTTTTCGATTTTGTTTTGATTTCCATCTATTGAAATCAAGTTTCATATCCTTCTTGACAACAGTTTTAAGACGCGTTTACTCTCTATATACGTAAAGGGGGATGAAAAACGTGCCGGACATAGGCAAAATTTACCACATTCTGGAGATTCTGCAGAAATACTCCCAGGTAGGGGTCTCGAACAAGGAGATCAGTGAAGAGCTTGGCTTGCCCCCGTCGACGTGCTCAAGGATTCTTTCATCCCTGCGGACGTACGATTTTGTTTACAAACGGCCGAGTGACTCCCGATATTTTCTGGGTTTCGCCCATCTGAGATTTGCCCAGACCCTTCTGGCCACCAGCGATGAGGTCTCCCTCTGTCGGCCCCATCTGGATGAGTTGTACCGAAAACTGGAGCAGAAGGTACAGACGGTGTTTTACGCGAAATTCAACGGCAACTACTGCGTGGTGATCGATGTGCGGGGAGCGGTGAACACCAGAATCGCCGTGGGCCTGGGCGAGCTCATGCCGCTGAACGGGTCGGCCACGGGGAAGGCGGTGCTGGCTTTTATTCCCGAGTACGAGCGAAAGAAGATCTATGAAAGGACCTTTTTCGACAGGTACACCACGAATACCATTGTGGATGAGGACGTGCTGGAAGAGGAGCTGAAGAAGATACAGAAGAGCCATATCTCCTATAACTACAGCGAATTTCATGAGGGGATTAATTCCCTGGCCGTTCCCGTGTTCAATCGATTCGGAAAAGTCGCCGGGTCCCTTACGATAGTGGGAACCTCGGCCAGTTTGACCGAAGAGGTGATGAAGGAGAAGGGGCAGATTCTGTTGAATGCTTCCAGGGTGATCTCCGAACAGCTTATTAAGGGAAAACAGACTTACCTGTAGTCGGATATATTGAGAGAAAGGATAGTGGAATGAAAAAAGAATTTCGATTTCTTGGAAAGGATTTTCCGCGAAAAGAGGGACGGGCACGGGTATCGGGAAGGGAGAAGTATCCCTCTGATTTGTACTTCGACAATATGCTGCATGGACGGATCCTCCGTTCTCCCTATCCCCATGCCCGAATAAAATCAGTGGATTTTTCCGAAGCGGAGAAGCTGGGTGCGGTCTGTCTGGACTACAGGGATTCACCTGATAAGTGGTTCAACCTGAGACTGGTGTCGATCCCAAGGTCCACCTACCTCGACTGGCACCTGTTCAGCGATCATATGCGACAGGTGGGGGATTTTTTTGGTGCCGTTGCCGCGGAGACCGAGGATCTCGCCGAAAAAGCCGCTCGGGCCGTCAAGGTTGAGTGGGAGATTCTACCCTCCTACATGTCCATGGAAGCGGCCCTGTCGGCGGAGGACAATCTCATCCACGATCGTGTCTTTCTGGAAGAGAAGGAGATCACGATCAAAAACAACATCGCCTGTACCCGTGAAGTGGTGGAAGGGGATATCGAAGAGGGATTCAAAGAAGCGGACGTAATCGTGGAGAAGGAGTTCGAGACCCCGAGGCAGTACCACTGTCAGCTCGAACCCAAGACCTGCGTGGTTCGGCCGGAAGCGGATGGGGGTATCACCGTTTGGCCGACGACCCAGGCGGTCCATAACACCCGGATTCTGATTGGCAAGGTTTTTGACCTTCCCCTGAACAAGGTGAACGTGGTCCGAATCACCGGGGGCGGTCACTTCGGTTCAGGAATTCACACCAACCCGGTCACCCTGATCACCACCGCCCTGGCCCTAAAGTCGGGAAAACCGGTGAAGATCTCCCAGTCCCGGGAGGAGGACATGTACGATCATGTCCGGTACCCTTCAAAATATACCCTTAAAGTGGGGGCCCGCAAGGACGGGACCCTCGTGGCCGGTCACATGAAGGCCTACATCGATATCGGCTGTCACCATATCCAGGCACTGGCCTATCTCGGCGTAATGAGCGGCTTCTGGCACTCCCTGTACCGAATGGAAAACATGAAGTACGAGGGTACGGCGGTCTATACCAACAAGGTCCCCACCTGCGCGATGCAGGGCTACGGAGCTCCCCAGGTCACCTTCGGAGTGGAGGGAACCATGGATATGCTGGCGGAAAAACTTGGAATGGATCCCATTGAATTGAGAATAAAAAACTACGTCGGCCTCGGTGAAGTTTTCTGGGGACAGGGACCGACGGTCAAGTCGCCTATCTTTTCCGACGGAGTGGTGGAGCTTCTCAGGAAGGGAGCGGAAAAAATCGGTTATCACGATCGCCCGGGCCCTGAAAAACAGATCGGCCGTTATCGACGCGGAATCGGCTTTGCCAGGGGGTTCCACACCTCGGGCACCGGTGCTCCCGTTCCCGGGGAGGTCAAGGACTATACCACCGTACAGGTGAAGGTGAATGAGGACGGATCAATCGATATTCTTACCGCCCTGATGGACCACGGCGGCGGAACCCTGGACGCGGCCGCGAAGATCGTGGCGGAGGAGTTCCAGGTGCCCTTCGACAAGGTGGGTATCTCCCCTGCGGACACCCGTTCCACCGGTTATGATGTATGCACCCACGCCACGAGGGGGGTCTACTGCGGCGCCGGCGCAGCCCACGAGGTAGCCCGGGAGACGAAGAAGGTCCTCCTCGAATTCGCCGCCCGTTATCTCGACGCGTACCCCGACTCTCTGGTATTCGAGTACGACGAAGAGAGCGGTCAGACCCGAATCTCCGTCTGGGGCAACCCCGAGAAGACCACCACCATCGCGGAGGTGGCCGAACACGCCATGAACAAGGACTGGGGCACCGCGATATTTTCAAAGAGTATCCGCAAGGTTGCCTGTCCCCCCGCTTATACCAGCTATTTTGTAGAAGTGGAAGTGGATACCGATACCGGTCAGGTACGGATCCTGCGGGTGGTCGCAGGAAGCGACGCGGGTACGGTAATCAACCCGATCCTGGCCAAGGGACAGATGCACGGTGGTTTTTACCGCGGTGCGGGAATGGCCCTTCTCGAGAATACCTCCTACAGTGAGGAGACGGGAAGGCTGACCAACAACGGTTCCATGATCGACTACAAGATGCTGGGAATCGACGAAATGCCGGACCCGGAGGACTTTGAGGTGATCTTTGCCGATACCTGGGAGCCCACGGGACCGATGGGAGCCAAGGGAATCGGAGAGGCCGCCTTCAACCCGGCTCCCGCGGCGGTGACTTCGGCGATCTGCGATGCTATCGGGGTTCGGTTTACGAAATTGCCTATCCTGCCGGAAGATATCCTGGACGCGATTGGAGAGTAAAATGACGAATAGCCATACGAATACGAACACAAAACTGATCAGTCATGAGTTCACCTACCACGGACCCTCCGAACTAGGGGAAGCCCTGAAGCTCCTGCGGGAGCCGGGCGCGGCCGTGCTGGCGGGGGGAACGGACCTGATAAACAAGCTGAAACTGGAAACCTCTCATCCCTCGGAGGTGGTTTTTCTGGGGGGAGTGGGGGAACTCAACGAATTTGCCGACGAAGGGGGCCTTAAGATAGGCGCCATGGTCACCATGTCCCGGGTTGAGACTTCACCGGTGGTGCAAAAGGAATATATCTGTCTATACGAGGCTGTTCACAGTGTAGGGGGACAGCAGATCCGGAACATGGCCACCGTGGCGGGCAATATTGCCAATGCCTCCCCGGCGGCGGATGTGCCCCCCGCCCTGGTAGTCCTGGGAGCGCAATGCGATCTGGGAATGGCCGAACGGGACGGAGGGATACGACGACGGACGGTCCCGGTGGAGGACATCTTCAGTGGCCCGGGAAAGACTGTTATGGAGCCCGGAGAAATCATCCTGTCGATCAGTGTACCGGAAGTACCGGAAGGCTGGGGAAGCTCTTTTCAGAAGAGCGCCCGGGTGAAGCTGGATGTGGCCAAGGCCTCGGCCGCGGCTTTTCTCCGGAGAGAAGGGGATACCTGCGTCGAGCTGAGGATCTCCGCCGGATCGGTAGCCCCGACACCCGTAAGGGGCGCCCATGTAGAGAAGGCCCTGATCGGAAAGAAAATGAGCCTCGAAGCGGTAAAAGCCGCCGCGGCGGAGATAGAAAAAGATATCAAACCTATCAACGATGTCCGTTCTACCGACCGGTACAGGAGACGGGTCATGAAGGTCCTGGTCCGGGACGCGATACTGAAGGCGTGGGAAAGGGCCGGAGGAGGAGAGTTAGTATGAAAAAAATACCCATTGAACTGACCATAAATGGAAAGCTTCACGAACTGCTGGTTGAACCCAACGAGACCCTGCTCAACCTCTTGAGGGACCGCTCCCACCTGACCGGCGCGAAGTACGGGTGCGGAATCGGGGAGTGCGGGGCCTGTACGGTCCTGATGGACGGACAGCCGGTCCTTTCCTGTCAGCTCCTGGCGGCTACCTGTGACGGGAAAAAAGTCGTCACCATAGAGGGACTCCAGGCTTCGGACCGTGAAACCCATCCGATGCAGGATGCCTTTGTGGAGGAGGGGGCGGTACAGTGCGGTTTTTGTACCCCCGGTATGGTTGTTTCGGCGACCGCCCTGGTGGAGGAGAAGCCGGATCCGACAACACAGGATATCAAAGAAGCACTGCGGGGAAACTTCTGCAGGTGTACCGGATATGAGAATATTATTCGTGCGGTAAAAACAGGCGCGCGTAAGATGAAAGAGGTTTAGGAGGAACTTATGAGAGATTTTCTATTTCTTCGGCCCGACAGCGTAAAGACCGCTCTGAAGGCAAAGGAAGAAGAACGGGAAAAAGGCCATATCCTGGCCGGCGGCACGAACCTGCTGTCCTATATCAAAATGGGAAGGGTGAAACAGGGACTGCTGATAGATATCACGCGCCTGGATGAACTTCGGCGAATTGAAGAGAAGGCGGACCGGATTACCTTCGGTGCATCCCTGACCATAAGGGAACTTCTCGACAGTCCCGTGGTACGGAAGCGGATGCCCGCGTTCTTTGAATCATTGCTGACCTTCGCGAATCCCCTTATTCGCAACAAGGCTACCCTTGGCGGGAATGTTGCCGACGCCTCTCCCATCGCCGACACCGCACCGCTCCTACTGGTGATGGACGCGACGGTGCGCGCCACGGGGACAAAGGGAAGTCGCGATATTCCCATGGCTGAGTTTTTTACCGGTCCCGGAAAAACAGTTCTGCGAGCCGACGAGATTATCACCGCGGTGGATGTGCCGGTCAATGAATCATCCATGATCAAAATGGTCAAGCTGGGCCTGCGAAAGGGAACCGCCTGTTCGGTCACCTCCGCGGCAGTCCGTCTGGAGATGGAAGACGGTAGGTTGAGGACCCTGCGAATTGCCGCCGGCGGCGTCGCGCCGACCCCCGTACGGGCCTACAACTGCGAAAAAGCCCTGCAGGGCGGCACCTTCAGCACGGATTTTATCGAAGCACATATCGGAGCCCTGCAGCAGGATATCAGCCCGATCAGCGATGTTCGCGGAAGCGGAGAATACCGCCGGGAGGTCACTGCAAATCTCGTGAAGCGTGCACTGAGATGCGCCGCGGGGATGGAGGAATAACAATGGAAAACGAACTCTACGATCTGACAGTATATGTAAACGACCGGCCCATCAACGGTCGGGTGAGGGCGGAGAAAACCCTTCTTGATTTTCTCCGGGAGAACAACTTCACCGAGGTGAAAAAGGGATGTGACAATGGAGACTGCGGCGCCTGTACCGTTATAATGGACGGTCTCGCGACCCTTTCCTGTTCCACCGCCGCTCTGCAGGCCGACGGCTGCCGAGTGTACACGGTGAAATCCCTTGGAACCTGGGACAAAATGCATCCCCTCCAGGAGGCCTTTGTGAAGCACGAGGCGGTGCAGTGCGGTTTTTGTACCCCCGGTTTTCTCATGACGGCGAAGGCGCTGCTGGATACCAATCCCCATCCCAGCAGGGAAGAGATCAGAGATGCCATTTCGGGCAACCTCTGCCGCTGTACCGGCTACGTGAAAATCGTCGACGCGATAGAAGACGCGGCTATTGCCATAGAAAAAGTGTCGAAGGAGGCCTGAAAATGGAAAAAAAGAACTTCACCATAATCGGCACTCGAGCGGACGGGTGTGATGAAAAAGACAAGGTCCAGGGCAACGTGGTCTATGCCGAAGACTTCACTATGCCGGATACCCTTCACTGCAAGGTATTCCGTTCCACCAAAGCATCGGCCCTCATCAAGAAACTCGACATCAGCAAGGCGAAGGCCCTGGACGGGGTTGCCTGCGTTCTGACCCACGAGGATGTACCGAACAACGAATCGGCCAAAAACGTAGTGGGTCAGACCACCGAGGTCGGACTGCTCGAGGCAAAGCAGCGGATCCTCGCCACCGACCGGGTCCGTTATTACGGCGAACCCATCGCCGTTGTGGCGGCGGAAACCCCCGAACTGGCCAGGGACGCCCTCGAACTGATTGAAATAGAATATGAAGATCTGCCGGGTGTCTTTGACCCGGAGGAGGCGATGAAACCCGGTGCCCCGAAGATCCACGGGGACAACAACGTGATCGCCAACTGGGAGCTTCGCAAGGGCGATGTGGAAGCGGCCTTCGCCGAATGTGATGTGGTCGTCGAGAAGGAGTACCGGACTCCTCGTCAGGAACACGCCCACATGGAGCCCGAATCGGGGCTTTCTTACGTGGACGATATGGGGGTGATCAATATCCGTTACTCCACCCAGGTGATCGAGCACTACCGGGATGTGGCGGCGGTCCTCGGAATACCCGAGAGTCGTGTCCGCACGATCGGAACTATCATTGGCGGTGGTTTCGGCGGGAAGGAAGACCTCACCGTGGAAGTTTTCCTTGCTCTCTGCACCTACTACACGAGGCGACCGGTAAAAATG
>CAZJIN010000077.1:0-9028 GCA_964545955.1 uncultured Sediminispirochaeta sp. | reverse complement strand
ATCGGGAGTTTCTTTATCCACAAGAATCATCACCATCACACCATAGGGGAGTACCTCTGAAAATGAAGGAACCTGCTCTCCCAGAGCGGGAACATCATTGAGAAGTTTCTCATTCGAAAAGGTTGACAGCAGTTTTATCTTACCCGCCTTGTAGTTTTCCATTATGGAGATTAGGGGGTTGAAGGCCACATCCACGTGTCCACCCAGGAGAGCCGCCATGACCTTTCCTCCACCGCCGAAGGGTACCATATTGAATTCGCTATCGCTGTACTCCGAGAAGAGAAGCGCGGATACATGACCGAGCGATCCAGGAGCCGCATAGCCTGAAACGATTTTGCCGGGACGAGATTTTGCGTCGGCAATCAGTTCTTCCACACTATCCCAGGGAGAATCCGCTTTTACATAACAAGTGGGAGTAAGACTTGAAAGCAGTATCACCGGTTTGAAGTCCGATACGTCGAGGTCCGAGGTACCCATTACATTCCAAACCCCTGAGGACTCGGTGGTGGTGAACAGGAGGGTATACCCGTCGGCGGGCTTGTTTTCCACGTACTGGCTCCCGATTGCGCCGGCGGCCCCTTCTTTGTTCTGGGGTACAATGCTCGCCCCACCCAGCTGTTCTTCCATCAGCGGAATAAAGTTGCGGGCGATATTGTCGGTGAGTCCCCCTGCCCCCCACGTGATGACTGCTTCTATCTCTTTGTCGGGATATCCCTCCGCCGTCTGTTCACTCTGCCCTTCCGCAAAGGCGAAGGTGCCGAGAATCAAACCAACACCAATGAGAAACATGATTCTTTTCATTTCCGTCATTCTGTTTCCTCCTTTATTTATGGTGATCTATATCACCCCGGGTTGGTCAAAGAGCTGATTTTTTTGACCACCCGGCTTTTTTTATTATTTTTTATTATTCGATTTCTTCGCCCCTCGCCCGAAGGAGAATACTTTCCTCAGATCCTCCGTTCGGTTCTTTCTCCATTTTTTAAAAATAGGTATCTGATCGAGTACCTGAACCAGGGCAAAAATAAAAATCACGATGGCAATTGGTCGTTGAAGCAACATGCCGAAAATATCTCCCTCCGATATCATGGAAACACGCCTCAACTCGCCGTCGGCCATTCCCCCCAGGACAAGGCCGATCACCACCGGTCCAACCGGAAATTTTATCAGCTTAAACAGGTATCCGAGGATCCCCGCACCGACCATAATAATGATATCAAAGACGGAATTCCTTATGGCGTAGGCCCCGACAAAACAGAATACCGAAACCACCGGCATCAGTGTTTCCGGTCTTACCGAGAGCACCTTTGGAAAATATTTCGTCACCAACAGGCCAATGAAGAGAAAAAGTACGTTGGCCATGATAAAAAGAATAACTATAAACCAGAAAAGGTCGGCGCTGTTCACCATCAGAAGCGGCCCCGGTTGCATGCCATGTACGATAAAGGCACCCATCATTATGGCAGTCACCGCGTCACCGGGTATTCCAAGGGTCAGCAAAGGGATCATCGCTCCGCCGATCATCGCGTTGTTTGCGACCTCCGGGGCGACCACCCCCTCATAAGCACCGGAGCCGAAGGGCTGAGAGGGATTTTTTACGCTCTTTTTGGCGTTGTCATAGGCCAGGAAAGAGGCAATGGTTCCACCGACTCCTGGGAGAGCCCCTATCCAGGAACCGATGACCGAGGACCGTAAAATCACCGGCAACATTTTAATAAAAGTGCTCAACTTCGGAATAACCTTTCCAAACTGTTCAATTATCCGGTGTTTGTGGGAGGGGGTCCTCATCTGTACGATCACCTCGGAGAGACCGAAAAAACCTATGAGACTCGGAATCAAACCGATACCGGAGAGCAGTTCCATACTCCCGAAGGTGAACCTCGGTATTCCGTGTACCGGATCCATTCCCACTGTGGAAAGAAGGAGTCCGAGAAGTCCCGCGAGGATAGCTTTGATGAAGGACCCCTCGGACAGATTTCCAATCGTAATGAGACCGAGGGTTATCAGACCGAGGTATTCAAAGGGTCCAAAACTGAGGGCGATAACCGATATTGGAGGGGCGAATACCGCTAGAAAAAATATTCCGATTAACCCTCCGATAAACGATCCAATACGCGCCAGGCCGAGGGCCATGGAGGCCTTGCCCTGCCTTGCCAGGGGATATCCGTCAAAACCGGTGCAGATAGCTGAAGGCGCACCGGGAATGTTCAGAAGGACCGCGGATATGGATCCTCCGAACACACCGCCGCAATACACCCCGATAATCATCGCCATGGCATATTCCATGGACCAGCTGAAGGTGAGCGAAACGAGCAAGGCCGTGGCCATGGTCACCGACAGACCCGGTAGGGCTCCAATCAGTACACCGCTCAAGCTACCGAGCGCGGTGAGGAGTATCACATTTATATCCATTGCGTTCTGCAACGCGGCACCAAACAAATCGCCCACCTCCGTAAACGTTTTCTCGATTTTATTACTATAATAATGGTATGTCAAGAAATTTTTGTAATATTATACTGAATAACCGGTAGCTCTTGTATTTTAAAGTAAACGTTTTCTTCACTCAACACTGCTTTTATGTGCCGTGGATTGTCGGATTCTCAGCTTCACATCTATCAGGGTATCTCGGGTCGGTTCCTTGTCGATGAGCCGGTTCACCTGTTCCACCGCTTCGACCCCCACCTGAAACATGTCGTGTATTATCGAGGTGGTAGGTATTGTAAGCATTTCTCCCAGGTTCAGATCGTCCATACTTACAAGGGCGATGTCTTCGGGTATGGATATTCCCTGTTCCTGGAAAAACCTGTATACCCCGCGAGCCACATAACAGTTCGGAACAATGAGTCCGTCTACCCTATCGAGCCTCCCGAGAAGTTCCTGGGAAGCCTCGTAACCGCTCTCCGCATCAAAACCTGAAAAGACCATTTTTTTTTCATCCGGGACAAGTCCCTTCTCGTTTAGGGCTCTCCTATACCCACGCAGTCTGTCCAGGGTTGAATAGGAACCGCTGAGCTCGGAATCGATGGATTGCATAAGCGCGGTGTAACCGTCGAAGGGTGGTTCCTCCCAGAACCCGGCAAAATAGGCGATATTCTCCCTGCCAAGCCGCAAAAGGTAGCTTGTGGCTATGTACCCCGCCTTCTCATCATCCGTACTCACGTGGGGGACTCCTTCCATCACCTTTCTTCTTCCGGCCACCACTAGGGGAATATGCTCAAGGAACATCGCTTCTTTCCCTGAAGTATGTGCCGATACGGGGCAGTATATAAGACCGTCGAGCATGTAGTGGGATATCTTGTGGAGGAATTCCTGTTCGGTACTGCTTCTGCCCTCAACGGTACCCACAATCATCATCTGGCCGTACTGATTCGCCTTGTCGATAGCACCGTTTATAATATCGCTAAAATAGGCCAAGGAGAGTTTCGGCACAACAATGCCGAGAAGACCGGATTTTTTACTGCGCATATACCTCGCGGCGGGAGACGGTTGATATCCGAGCTGCCCCGCTATCTCCAATACACGGGCCGTGAGCCCCGGGGCAACACTTTTGTTTCCGTTCAGGACCCTGGAGACCGTGGCGGTCGAAACCCCCGCGAGCCGTGCAATCTCCTTGATTCCGTTGTTTTTCTTCGTCGCCAAAAGCCCTTCCTTCCCGCGTTCCTTCCTTCCCGCGGTTTGGCCGCTCCCTCTTCTTAACCCTTCAGTGTTAAGATCTCGGTCCTGTCGGAAAATACCGCCACCGTGTGCTCGAACATGGCGGTGTAGGTTCCATCCTTTGTTTTCAGGGAAAACCCGTCTTCATCGATATAATAACTCGGATCTCCGAAGGTGACCACCGGTTCGATCGTAAAAACCATACCGGGAACGATGGGTTGACCGAACCCAGCCTCTCCCATTGCAAGAACGGTCGGCCCTTCGTGGAGGTCCCTGCCTATCCCATGTCCGGTGAGACCTTCGAAGAGGCGGACACCATGCGTGGTGGCGCTCTTCTGTATCGCCTCGCCAATATCACCCATCCTTCCACCGGCCCGGGCCATCCGAATCCCCTCATCGGCGGCGGTACGTGCCGCCTCTATCAGGCGGGCGTGTTCCGGTGAGATTGCTCCCACGGGAAGGGTAATAGCCGCATCGCCGTACCAGCCGTTGACCTTCAACACCAGATCGAGGGTTACGATATCCCCATTTCCCAGCTGTCTGTCCGTCGGTACACCGTGAACGGCGGTATCATTTACCGATATGGACAAAAATGTGGGAAAATCGTGAAATTTTTCTATCTTCACCCTTCTTTTTTGCTTTTCTATGCTACGCGCCGCAATCAGCTCAAGGGTGGAGGTACTTATTCCTGGCCTGATATAACGGGAAACATCGTTGAGAACCACCCCGACAGTCGCACCGGCACAGCTGATACGCGCGATCTCTGCCTTCGTCTTCAGGGTAATCTCCTCGTTGCAGGTCTTAGGAAACAGAAAAGAACGACTCATTCTTCGACTCAACCCTTCATATACTTATAACCACGCAAAGATTAAATTTATCAGCAGGAGAAGGCCGCTTCCATAAAGAAAGCCCGCCCCGGCCCAAACCAGACCAAGCACACCAGGTCGCCCCCCTTTTTTTTTCCGGGGAAAGCACAATTCCAGGATAAAAAAAACGATATAATACAAGTCTGTAATTAAGAACAGATACAAGACCCATTCGAGGATATCCAGGAGAAGTCTGTTAGTGCTTTCCAGAAAGGATTGAAAGTTCCCGGTCACAAAAAGAAACGCCGTCACCAGACTGGAAAAAAAGAAGTACAGCGTAAAAAGACCGGCAATGTTTCTATAGCGAGCAATCTGCATATATCGATACTATCATTTAATTCGCGGAAAGTCACAGACCTTAGCAGGGGCTATCCGTTTTCTTTTCCCTTGGAGGTCTTGCAATTAGAACGTTCTTACAATTAGAATTGAATCATCGTGTGGTATTCCAATATGCTCTCCCGGGATGAATCCGTGCGGACGGAATTACAAAGATGCGAGGCCTCTCTTGCGGAATTGATTTCAACGGAGAGCGGTGTGCTGGAACCCCTACATACGGGGGTCGTCCCGGAACTGAATCAAATTCCCGATATCAAGGCACTGCTCTTTGATATCTACGGAACCCTCCTGATTTCCGCAGGCGGTGAAGTGGGAAGCAGCTCCGATACAATCCTCGGCAGTGAAGGTACACTGCCCTTTTTCCACGCCGCGCGTTCCGCGGGCTTTCAGACCAAGCTTCCCCCGGAACAGTTTAACCGAAAGCTTGAGGAACTCTATAGCGGGGCGATACAAGAGATCCACGCTCATGAAAAAAAACGCGGAAACACGGCCCCCGAGGTCGATATCCTGTCGATATGGAACAGAATCCTTTCAAAAGTTGTGAAAGAGGGAGACGCTGAAGGCACTGTGGATGCTCACACCTTGATTTTCACCAGTCTGCGCTATGAGCTACGCACAAACAGCGTCTGGCCGATGCCAGGGGTGCTGGAATTGCTTTCACTGTTACGGATGAAAAAATATCGTATAGGAATCGTTTCGAACGCCCAGTTCTACACCCCCCTTATACTGGAGGCTCTTTTCTCCCGTGAACTGAAAAGCCTTGGCTTTGAAGGGGACCTTATTCAGTGGTCCTACCTCTTGGGCAGCGCAAAACCATCTCCCCACATTTTTAAGGAGGTTCTCTCCAGGCTTGAGGACAGGGGAATCACCCCCGGTGAAGTCCTGTATCTTGGAAACGATATGCTCAACGATATCTATACTGCCCGGGAATGCGGTTGTCGAACCTGTCTTTTCGCGGGAGACAGACGTTCCCTGAGATGGAGAAATGAAAATCCTCGGTTACAATCCTGCAGACCTGATGCTATAATAAACCGTCTCTCCCAAGTACCTCGATTGTTGGGGGAAGTGCCTGTACGGACACATTGAGTTTCTGATAAGGAGTTTAAGAAAATGAAGGCGAAGATAATCATATTTTTCCTCTTGCTTGTCATTCTCGGCGGAACCGTGTTCTACTTCGGCTGGATACAGATCCGTCTGAACGAACATTCCTATGGAGTCATTTTTACAAAAACCAGTGGCTATGAACAGGAAGTAGTCAGACCGGGAGAGTTCAACTGGAGATGGGAAGCCATCATTCCTACCAATATGACCCTCCACCGTATTGATGTGTCCCCCCGTTCCATGGAGATAGGGAAACAGGGAAAGCTCCCTTCCGGAGAGATCTATGGATCGATACTCAAAGAGAATCCAGATTTTTCCTATTCCTTCAACCTAAGGGTTGAATACAAACTTCTTCCGGAAAAACTCCCGACTCTTGTGGAGGAGCAGGGAATTAACGATGAATCGATGGATCAGTTTTATACAAGCTTCGAACAGAACCTTTCGAACAGAGTCGCCCGCTTTATTGAATCCAGGATTGATTCATCCGATCCTGCCATTTTTCCAACCTCCACCTTCACCGAGGCTTTGAAAAAAGATTTGCGAGGTATACGCGAGGAGATTGAAATTGTTCAGGTATCCCTCCTCAAGATTGAAATTCCCGATATGCGACTGTATCGGAACAGCAGGGACTACTACATGGATATTCTGGACACGCGACGAGAAACGGAGGCGGCCACACTTCGGAAGGAACGGGAATGGGTGGTGAGTGAAGAGGCAAAGCTACAGGTCCTGAAACAGTACGGAGAACTTTTTACCGAATACCCCGGCCTGGTGCAGTACCTCGCCCTCAGTCAGGGAAAAGACATGGAAAAGGTGGTACCTCCGATAGATCTATTGAAACAGAAGACCGATAAAACGGTTGATTCAGCAGAAACCGAAGTACAGGGGGAGAATTCGGTTGAGTGAATATTTTTTCAACTTTGACAAGATGAACTATATTAAGGCACAAAAACCTGAGGGGTGTATTATTTGCCTTATAACTGAAAATTCGAAGGAGGTGGTGAACCTGACCGTATGGGAGAACGACTCTTTTATCGTGACGGTCAACCTTTATCCCTACAATCCAGGACATCTTCTGATATGTCCGAAGCGACATATCACCGACCTCAGAGACTTCACCCCGGAAGAGGAGGAAATCTTTTTGACCCTTCAACGCAGATTCCTCGATATCCTGGATTCACTTTACAGCCCTTGCGGCTACAATATTGGTTTTAACATGGGCCTCGTCGCGGGGGCAAGCATCGAACATCTTCACCTGCACATTATTCCACGCTATCCAAAAGAGATCGGCATCGCCGATCTTGTGGCGGGCAAAAGGGTGCTCGTCGAAGATCCATTAGAATCAACCAGAAAAATCAGAGAGACACTTCATCGAACCCCGTTTCATCTCTGATTTGATCGAGTTGTGACTCTATCTGCGCCAGTAACTCCAGTCGTACAATATTATGCTGAATAACCTCGTAGAGGGAATAGGCCTTTCCCTGGATGAGGTATTTTTTGGAAAGACCGCTTTGAACCTGCATATCCCGATTCTGCAAAAATTCATTGAACAACTGAAGGATTCCGCGCAGGGCTTCCTTTCCCTTTGTAAGCAGTTCCAGGGCTTCACGGTCTTTTTTCATTACTACATTCTGATAAATGCGACGCTGACCACTATCCAGGCTATTTTCAAACCTCAATTTTAGAAAACTCTTGCCGTCATCCTGCTCACCCGACAGAGAATCATCGAGTTCTCCTAGCTTATAGAGCACATCCTCCGCCGATGCGGCATGTTTTTGCAGACGTTCCCTTGTTATCCGGTCCTGTTCCGGGATCAGGTTTTCCACAAGTTGAAGAACCCTCTGTACGGCCCCCTTGTAGTAGATAACAAGAAAATTGTAGAGGACCAGCAGCCCCTGGTAATAACGAAACGACGTAACCCCCAGCTTATTATAGTCAATAGATGAATAGCTCCGATAATAATGGAGAGCACGCATTTTTACACCCTGAAAAAGTTCGGTCCGCTCCTGGGTCAACGCCTCCTGTCGAACCTGGTGTATCACCTCCTCGAATTCGCCGCGGAGGCTCATTTTTTTCATGTTGCGGTAAAATCCGGGGATATCTATCTTCGGCACATATACGATCAACCGGTAATACGGGTCATCCAGCAGGGCCCTTATCAATTCGGGCAGGGGAACGTTTTTCATAAATCTTCGAATCCCCTTCTGAAGTTGATCTACATCCCTCAGAAACTTATCAGGGTCCGTCTCTACGAGATCTTCTTCCTCTTCGAAGTAAGCCCCCTCCCCCACCTTCAAAGCCTCCGCTTCATCCTCATCATCAACAGGTTCATCATCTTCCCTGGAATCACGCTCTGTATTCCCCTTTTCTCCAGAGAAACCAAAAAGTCGTTCGATGTACCATTCATTAAATTTTCCCGCTATCTCCGCTTTTGAAGCGTTATACAGCGCGTAATACAACTCCTCTATACTATCAAGGGCGGCAATCGCCGAGGTTCTTTGAAACAGAGGCTTAATCTCGGGGTCGTCCTGACGAATCGTGCCGTGAAACAGCTGAAAAAGTTGGGGAAAAGGAAAGAGTACCAGGTCCCTCAACTTGTACAAGGGCGTCAACTGGCTTTCCACCGTCCTGAAATGATCCTTATCGATGGAATCAACATGTGTATCTATACTTTTATTAATCTCTTCTATCACATTCTCCTTCGAACCATGCTGTCGATACAGGGAAACCATATGGTCCAGAGGCAGGAGATCATAACAACTCTCCACATTCACTTCAATCTGATCTTCGATAAGACCGAATACCAGCTCATGCAGTCTTCCGAGTTCAGGTTCTGAACTCCACAGATTTTTAAATAAATTCTGAAAAGGAATGGTCTTTGTGTAGACTTCAAAAACCTGTTCCGCCAGTTCCGGTTTCAGGGAACGGGTATCAAAATTCACAATTCCGTGACTTTTTCGGTTTACCGTTTTTCTCAACTGCTTTATCTGCATCTCTTTGAAAAGTTGAAGAATATTCTTTCCCGTGAAGATTCTGCGAAACGAAAGCAGAAGGTATCTGAAAGGTGATACCTG
>CAZJIN010000076.1:0-9073 GCA_964545955.1 uncultured Sediminispirochaeta sp. | reverse complement strand
ACACCGCCGGCTGATTCTCCGTTCGCACTGTAAGCGGCGACTACACGGAACGCCGGCCACTGCGGCCGACTGCGATTGCGCCTCCGAGTGCACCCAAGTGCGCCCAAGTGCACTCGAGAGCTCCGAGAAATCAGGGAGTTGTCGGAGGAAGAGGGTGACTTTTTTGAAAATATGGAGAAGAAAAATATGAAGAAACCGTACCTGGAACGACTTCAGGAGGGAGTACTCCTTTTTGACGGAGCCGTGGGAACCATGCTCTATGAGAAGGGGATTTTTGTAAATCAGTGCTTTGAAAATGCGAATATCGAGGCACCGGATCTCGTACTTGAAGTTCATACCGCCATGGCCGAAGCGGGCGCCCAGGCGCTTACCACCAACAGTTTCGGCGCGAGCCCTGTACGGCTTGAGTCCTATGGTCTCCTGGAAAAAACCCGAGAGATCAACACCCTCGCGGTGGAACTTGCAAGATCCGTCGCCGGAGACGAGCTGTACGTAGCCGGTTCTGTGGGACCTCTGGGCAAAACCCTGGCCCCGGTGGGCAGTTTTTCCATGGAAGAGGCCAGGGAAGTCTTTCGTATTCAGATGGAAGCCCTCCGCGACGCGGGGGTAGACCTTTTTCTCCTGGAGACTTTTAAAAACCTGGATGAACTGCTCCTGGCAACCCGTACAGCCCGGGAATTGGCGCCGGACATTCCGATCCAATCTCAATTCAGTTTTCGCCCCCACCGCAAAGAGAACCTCGAGGCGGATGTGGCGTATGTTTTTTCCAGCCTTCAGAAGGAAGAAGCGGTAAACGTCCTCGGACTCAACTGCTCAACGGGTCCCGCTTTTATGCTGGATATTCTCCAAAAAATTCAAGGCCTTGTATCAAAACCCATATCAGTTATGCCGAACGCCGGATTCCCCCGGGAGTACGAAGGCCGACAGCTCTACATGGCCAGTCCGGATTACTTCGCAGAATACGCCCTCAAGTTCCTTGATGCCGGTGCAACAATCATCGGAGGGTGTTGCGGTACCACTCCGGAGCATATCCACAAAATGGCCCAGGCGATTCTCTCCCTTGGAAAGGCGAGAAAGAGGCAGCTCACCGTGCAGATGCCCACGCTTCTTCCCGAAGCTGAAGTGAGCCCCCTGCCTCTTGCTGAACGGTCGGACCTGGGGGCAAAACTCGCGGCGGGCGAATGGATTACCTCCATCGAACTGGTACCCCCCAGGGGCATCAGCCTGGAAAAAACCCTGGAGAAGGCAAAAACCCTCGAGCAGAGTGGGGTTGGCTGCATCAATATCCCCGACGGTCCCAGGGCTTCGAGCAGGATATCCACCATGGTGACCGCCATAAAAATCAGTGAACACTCACGTATCGACCTGGTTCCCCATCTCACCTGTCGGGACAAGAATATTATCGGCTTGCAGGCGGAACTCCTCGGCGCCCATGCGGCGGGGCTTCGAAATCTGCTCCTGCTCACCGGAGACCCCCCAAAAATCGGGAACTACCCCGAGGCAACGGGGGTTTTTGACATAGACTCAATCGGGCTTATAAGCCTGGCCAACAAACTGAACCACGGCATAGACCTGGGAGGAAAGCCACTCAGCGGACCCACATCCTTTGTTATCGGTGCCGGAGCGAACCCGGCGGCACCGGTCCTCGACCTGGAAATTGAGCACACCTTCGCGAAAATCGAAGCCGGAGCGGAGTTTCTCATCACCCAGCCCGTGTTCGACGTGGAGTTGCTGACGTTTTTTCTGGAAAAAATCAAATCCACGGGTATCCCGGTGATCGCCGGAGTATGGCCTCTCTCCAGCTATCGAAACGCCCTCTTCCTCCACAACGAAATACCCGGCATCACAATCCCCGAGGATATCCGTGAACGCATGAAACGACACCCGGAAAAAGAAGATGCCCTCAACGAAGGCGTCGCTATCGTTCGTAAGATAGTTTCTGAAATCAGGCCGTTTATCGCAGGGATTCAGATAAGTCCTCCCTTCGGCCGCCTTGAAATCGCATTGCAAATACTTGAATTTCACCCCTTATAATGCCAGAATAGAAAAAATAACGCCCTCGGGGTATTTCTAAACCCGGGTACATAAAAACGGAGGTCCCCATGAATATCGATGGTTTAGCCGCAAGTGCTCTGTCAGTCAGAGCTCTGTCTATGGATGCAGTCGAAGAGGCAAAGTCAGGACATCCAGGTCTGCCTATGGGATGTGCAGAGCTCGGCTCCCTGATTTACGGAGAACTGATGAAACACAACCCGGATGATCCCGAATGGATCGATCGCGATCGTTTCATCCTCTCCGCCGGACACGGCTCCCTGTTGCTCTACTCTCTCCTCCATCTGAGCGGGTACGATATTTCCCTTGAGGATATAAAAAAATTCCGTCAGCTCGGTTCAAAAACCCCCGGCCATCCCGAATACAAATACACCCCCGGCGTCGAGACGACCACCGGTCCGCTGGGCGCGGGTTTTTCCAATGCCGTAGGATTTGCCATCGCTGAAACCATGCTCGCGGAGACCTTCAACACACCAAAACATTCCGTGATAGACCATTACACGTACAGCCTCGCCGGAGACGGCTGCCTCATGGAAGGGATCAGCTCTGAAGCGGCCTCCCTTGCCGGGCACCTTGGTCTGGGCAAGCTGATTGTATTTTACGACTCAAACAAAATATCAATCGAGGGAAACACCTCCCTTGCTTTCACCGAAGATGTGGCCGCCCGCTTTCGCGGATACAACTGGCAGGTCCTTGAGGGAGACGCCTACGATTTTGAAGAAATGAGTAAGTTGGCCCTCCAGGCGAAAGAGGAAAAAAACAAACCTTCCCTGATTATTCTCTCTTCCATTATAGGAAAAGGTTCCCCCAACAAGGCCGGTACCCACGGAATACACGGGGCCCCCCTCGGCGCAGAAGAGCTTAAGGCCGCCCATGAAGCCCTCGGAATTCCCGCGGAGGAGATGTTCTTCGTTCACCCCGCGGCACGAAGTTACTTCGAAGAAAAACACTCCCTGCAGCGCAAGCGGTACGAAGAATGGAAACGGACCTTTGACGCGTGGTCTTCGGAGAATCCTGAACTGAAGAAAAAATGGGATACCTACTTTTCCGACCGTGGGGGCCTCCCGGCCGGTATTGAGTGGCCCGAGTTTCAGATCGGAGAAGGGGAAGCCACCCGCAAGGTCAGCGGCGCGGTCCTTCAGAAACTCGCCCCCTTCATGCCGAATCTCGTGGGCGGCTCGGCGGACCTCGCCCCTTCCAATAACACGGAGCTTAAGGGCCTCGGCCATTATAGCAAAACAGAACACGGAGGCCGAAACCTGCACTTCGGTGTACGTGAACACGCCATGGGAGGCATCGCCAACGGCATAGCCCTTCACGGTGGCCTACGGGTCTTTTCCGCGACCTTCCTCGTTTTTTCAGATTATATGCGACCGACCCTGCGCCTGGCGGCTATGATGAAGCTCCCCGTCGTTTTTATCTATACCCATGACTCCGTCTTCATCGGAAAAGACGGTCCCACCCACCAGCCGATTGAACATGTCGCCAGCATCAGAACCATTCCCGGGATGACCGTCCTACGACCGGGAGACCCTCAGGAAACCGTGGAAGCATGGAAAATGGCCATCGAAAACCAATCCGGCCCCACCGCCCTGATCCTCAGCCGACAGAAACTGACCACCTACGAGAAGGCGGATCCCAACTGGCCCGCGGCCATGCGTTCAGGTGCCTATGTAGTGAAAGACACCGAAGGCACACCGGACACGGTGGTCCTGGCCACCGGCTCCGAAGTCGGCATCGCCCTGAAAGCGGTAGAACTGAGCAGCAAAAAAACAAGGATCATATCCGTCGCGGATCTGCACACCTTCAACGAAATGGACCGGAAGGCCCGTGAAAAACTTATACCTCCCTCCAGCCGTGTCATTGTGGCCGAGCCCGGCAGCAGCAGCGGCTGGGGAGTCTCCGCTTCAGATCGCCGAGACCTTTCCACCCCCACCCGCCTCGCTGAATCCGGCCCCGGAGACGAGGTAGCCGCTCATCTCGGATTTACCCCCGAAAAGCTTGCCGCTTTGATCGACGAGAAAAAATAAGCATGTTACTTGGAGATACAACAGGTATTGTATTTTCTTATATTGCTTGAGTCCATGGATCTTGGCGGGCCTTGATGGGCTAAGTTGCCCGGGGGCTTATACCGCCCCCGGGCACGGGTGCCGCCTGTCGGCGCCCCGGTAGCCCGCCGAGCCACCAGGTAGACGCCCCGGTAGCGCGTCAAACCACCAGACCGATACTCCCTCGGCCATAGAACATATCAATCAAAAACACGAATGCGCTCAACCTTATCGTTGTGACGAATCTTCAGGTATAGTTTCCTTTGCGCCTGATCGTAATACCACCCGCCCACATCGTAGTTCTGAAAACGAAAATCCCCATTCCAGCGCAAACCATACATATTGAGGGCACTGAAAGAATCGACCCCTCGAATTACCACAAACTCAGTTTCACCAACGGCGAAATCCAAAGTAATATCAAAGCCGTCGGCCCGCTGCACCGCACCTACGCCCTGAGCAGCCGTCCATACCCGTAGATCCCGGTCCAATTCCTTCCGTAGACTTACAACCCTTGGATAATAGGTTGTCGTGCTCAGGTAGGGATAAAAAGTAGCCGGTGGGATTTTTGATTCGGTCGGCTTGAGTGTTCCCGCCTCCAGACTCAGCTCCGCGGGCAGTGCCCCATTTTGATCGATAAAAGACAGCACCGACTCCAGCAAAAAGCTCCCGAGCTCCCGAGCCAACTCTTCCCCTTCGAGGAACCCGTACTGCTGGAGGGCCCGGCCGAGCTTGATTTGAAGGACCGGATCTACCGCGTACACCGCGCTTTCACCTTTTTCTCCCCCGGCAAAAGCCCGATAAAACAGGTGCGGCCCCACTCTTCCAATAAAGGGCAGCATTTGTCGATACCCCTCCCGCGCAAGGGAGGCGGCGTCACCGACGAGATCATCGTAAGAACCCATTACCTCAACTGAAACGATAAAAATCCCCGCCAGCGCAGAGGAACTGTCCACCCCTGAACCGAGCAACTCCTCCCCCGAATCGACAAGGCTCCTGAGTTTCTGATCCTCCCCCGCGTACACAAGAGCAGAGGGAATTGAAGGGTAAAAAGTACTCTTCCCACTTGTCGCAAAAGTGGAAATCACCCCTTCCCTATCCGATAGATCAACCTGCTGAAGCAACTCCTGCTCCAGCCCTTCTCCGTAGTTTTCCTCTGCCTCCATGATATTCCCGATAAAAGGACCGCCCAGAAAAGAACCGCTTTCCATGACCGTATCTCTCAGTTCCGCTATCTCTCCAAGGCTCTTTCCTCCACCGTTCTCCATGGAGTATGCCGCCATAGCGGTGACTACCCTTTCTCCATCGGCCTCTCCCCCCAAACGCCAGAAATCCGCCATCATGCCGCTTTTTTCTTCCACGAGCTGCTCAATCCCATCGACGAAGGAGTTTGACTTTTCACCGAAAAACCAGTACCCCAGAAGCTCTTCATCGGTCCTGTCCGGAACATCCGCGGCAACCATCCCCACGGTAAAAGTTCCTTTTTCCCCCGAGTCCTTCTCCTCAGATAAATCTGATAAAACAGTCTCCACCGCGCTGAACATCCCGGGTTTCGAGGCGCCCTCAAAACGAAGGACAAGCTTTCCTTCCTCTACTCCGGAATTCCCACCGTGGGCCATCAACATTATTCCGTCCCCGTCACGCAGTCGAAGGAGGGGCATCTCCTCGTGCACCTGTCGCAGGTCTCCGGATTCCGGGATATCCAGACTCAGAATTGGAAAAAAATCCACCGGCTCAGCGCCGTTGGTCCGGTATACCACCGCAATCCCCCCTGGTGGTTCCTCTTCGACCGCCTCCACGGAACGGATGCCCCCTTCCAGAGAAAACCCCTCGGCAAACTCGATACTTCCCCCACCATCGAGAAACAGTATAAGATGCCTTTCTTCCAGACTCACCCCATTGATCGGTACCAGATCGATCCGTCCACTCGCGTCCATTACCGGCACTCCATCGGACAGGTCCGCCGTCATACCGGCATACTCGAGGTTGAGTCTGCTGATATTTTTTCTGACTCCGTTCTCTTCCCTGTACCGTAGAGTTACCGAACCGAGAGACTGTGTCACCATCCGTCCATCCCCCTCATTCAGATGAAGATGGAGAAAACCAAACACGAGGGCAATATACAAAATCGGTATAATATAATATTTTTTTGGAAGCCTGTTTTTCATTTATCCTTTTTCTCCTGCGACGGCGTTTATTCTATCAGCAGGCCCGGTCAAAATCAAGCTTGCCAAGTTCCAGCTCAATTAGTATAGTGGGCCACACAGGATCATACTACCGGAGGATTCCCTTTCATGCAAAGAGAAAGCATCTTTTTTTCTACAATCAAGAAACCGCTTCTCCTTTCTACCGCCCTTCTGCTTATCCTAGGGTGTACCGGACTTCCCCCGTGGAGAACTCCGGAGGAGAAACCTGAACCACCCGCCGCCCCTTCTCCTGCCGCCCCCCCTCCGGTAGAAATTGAACCTTACGAAAGCATCAGTGCCTCCATGGCCTCGGGAGATCCGGACGAGGCAATCCGCCGATTCGAAGACGCATATTCTCAAAATCCCGACAGCACGGAAACCAAACTGCTCTATTCTTCCCTACTTATCACCACCGGCCAGGCTGAAAAAGCAGAAGAAACCCTCCGGCAGATCCTCGAACGTGAACCGCACAATACCGATGCCCTTTACAACCTCGCCCTGGCAAAGGGTCTTCTTGATGACCCTGATTCCCTACGCGACATCCTCGAACAGGTCATCGAACTCGATCCGTCCCACGCACAGGCACACGCCGGACTCGGTGAAATCTTTCTTCAGAATCGCGAACTTGACCATGCTCGTCAGGAATTTGAAAAAAGCATCGAAAGCAACCCCGAAAATTTCGTAGCTCGCACCGGCTACGGCAATGTTCTCCTGCGTCAGGAGAAATACGAAGAAGCCGAAGCCCAGCTCGACGAAGCGGTGAAGCTCAAACCCGATTATCCCTTCGCCTACGTCGACCGCGCGAAAGCCCGTACCGGCTCCGGAGATATCAACGGTGCCCTTGAAGATCTTTCATCCTCCATCGAAATCGACCCCGACCACTACTGGAACTATATCGACCGGGGAAAACTCCTCCTCCACGTTGGCAATATACAGGATGCCCTCGCGGACTTTAACAGGGCCGTCGACCTGCGGGAAAATTATTTCCTCGCCTACGTGTACCGTGCCGGTATTCGGGAAGACCTGGGCAAAATTGACGAGGCCGTCGAAGATTACCGCACCCTCATCCAACTCAGGGCGGACTACTTCCCGGCCTACGAACCCCTGGCCCTTCTCGAATACCGGCGCGAAGAGTACCTTGAAGCCGCCACTCATTTCGATCGCCATTACCAGCGCTACACCGATGACCACGGCCATGCCCTGATGGCTGGAATCTCCTACCTTTTTGCGGGAGAAAAAAAACGCGGCATCAACTACCTGAAAAAAAACCTCGACACCATGCCCCGTGAAACCCACATGTACGATGTCGCCCGTGTTTTTATCGATGACGGATACGAAGGCTATCTGTTGACAAAAATCACCGGTGAGAGCAAAGTTACAATAAAGGTCCGCGCTCTTTTTTACCTGGCCACTTACTACAAATTGAAAGGTGAAAAAAGCCTGGCCAACAAGTTTTTTCTCGAAGTGCAGGACGCAAATATCTACGGACTCTTCGAAACCCGGCTCGCAGAAGAAGAGATCGCCGAAATAATGGACGAATAAACAACCGACCCTACTTACAGGAGAACGTCAGAATTGGAAAAAAAACCCCATACTCCCCCTGAAAACCCTACACAAAACCCCGGAGCTGAAGACCCTATCGATGAAACCTCCGAGGCTGAATCCTCAGATGCCAAACCATCCATGGACGAAGCCCACCTCGCCGAAAGCGACACCATCACCCGGATTACCCTCGGTGAGCGTACTATCACCCTCCTCGGCACTGCCCATGTTTCACGTGAAAGCACAGAAGAAGTCGTCCGCTTTATCCGTGAACACCACCCCGACCACGTCTGCGTCGAAATCGACACCCAGCGTTACAAAACACTCACGGAAGGACAGGACTGGTCGGGCCTCAAAATAGACCAGGTTCTCCGTCAACGCCGGGGCTTCCTCCTCCTGGCAAACCTGGTCCTCACCAGCTTCCAGCGCAAACTGGGTAAACAACTCGGCGTCACCCCAGGCGATGAAATGAAAGCCGCCGTTCTCACCGCCGAGGAAGAGGGAATCCCCACCACCATGGCGGACCGCGAAGTCCAGATAACCCTCCGTCGTGCCTGGTCACAATCATCCCTCTGGAACAAACTGAAAATGATCTCCTCCCTTCTCGCCTCCATTTTTTCCTCTGAAGAACTCTCCGAGGAAGACATCGAAAATCTCAAACGCAAAAGCGCCCTTGACGACATGATGGACGAACTCGCCGCCTTCCTCCCCTCGGTAAAAGAGGTCCTCATCAACGAAAGAGACCACTACCTTGCCGCAAAAATTTTCGAAGCCCCCGGCACTCACATCCTCGCGGTCATCGGCGCCGGCCACGCCCCCGGCATCATCCGCCGCCTCAACCAGCTTCACACCGGCGAGGCAACCACGGACCTCGAAAAAATCAGCCACATCCCCTCTCCAACGAAAACCATGAAAATCCTCCCCTGGATCATTCCCGCCATCGTCATCGGCCTTCTCTCCATCGGCTTCGTCCGCTCCGGCTGGAACCAGGGCTTGCAGATGTTTTTCTACTGGTTCATGGTCAACGGCATCCTCTCCGCCATCGGCGCCCTGGTCGCTCTAGCTCATCCCCTCACCATCATCCTCTCCTTCCTGGCCGCCCCCTTCACCTCCCTCAATCCAACCATCGGCGTCGGCATCGTCACAGGCCTCTTCGAAGGCTACATCCGCCGCCCCCGCGTCCTGGATTTTGAAAATCTCACCGAAGACATCCTCTCGGTCCGCGGGTTCTTCCGCAACCGCTTCACC
>CAZJIN010000075.1:0-9124 GCA_964545955.1 uncultured Sediminispirochaeta sp. | reverse complement strand
GGCCCTGGATGTCACCTTCCGGGAGGAAATTCGGAATCAACTCAGAGACCTCCACAGGGAGACGGGGACCACCTTTCTGATGGTGACCCACGATTTTCACGACGCCCTCGCCCTCGGTACCCGGGCCGCCGTTATCAACAACGGCACGATCGAACAGGTCGGCAGCGTCCGCGAGATCTACCGGCGACCGGCTACCCATTTCGTGGCACACTTCGTGGGCATGGGTAACGTCCTCGAAGCACATGTCGATCCCATCTCCGGTCTCGCCCACGCCGAAGGGCTGGAGGTCGTGATTCCCGCCGGAACCGGCAGCTCAAAAACAAACTTCATCGCCATCCGTCCGGAGGATATCGTCCTGAGTCGCACGCCTCTCAAGTCAAGCATGAGGAACCACTTTCAGGGACACATAGAGACCATTCGGGACTACGGGATTGCCTATGAAGTCCGCTGCAGGGTGGAAAAAACAGAACTGATCAGCCATGTGACCCGGGGAGCCCTGCTTGACCTCGAGATGGAAGAAGGTTCGCAGATCTACCTGTCCTGGAAGGCGACGGCGACCCACGTGTTATAGAAAACCTTTTACAGGGCATACATAAGGCTGCATATTGTATGCAAGAGGTTTGATATGCCGTTATTACAGGTTCGGGATTGTCCTGAAGATATATACAAAAAAATGAAAATTGAAAATTTCGGATGCCCCCTGCTTCACGCCAAAAATTCCTCAATCCCGGTTTTTTAGCCATTTCTGGAGTGACTTCCGGCTCTCAAGAAAGTGGTGACCTGCTATTGATCAAGCTGAATTGTAAAAGACATCATAAAGAGCTCTTTTCAGCGCTTTGCAGCCGACAGGCTCAGCAGACTGAAGGAGCCGGCTTGCCCGTCAGACCGAAGGACCGACAGGCTACCGACGGGCTACCGACATGGACAGGCTCAAAGCCCTTTGTTTTTTTTACCGTAGTGGTTTTTTGCGAAATTCTGCATGGCGTCTATTTCGCTTTTTTTAAAGAGTCGGATATCACCGCCGAGGAGGGATGCGAAGAGATAGATCTGGGCGTTTTTTTCAAGGACCAGGCTCACCTTCAGGGCTGTTTTCATGTCCTTGCCGACTACGAGGGCTCCATGACCAGGAAGGAGGACCGCGTTGCGGGTACCGAGACACTTCACCGCCGTCTCACCGAGCTCCTCTGTTCCCGGAAGCTGATAAGGTTCGGCAATCTGTACCTCATCCGCGACTATCTGTGCAAAATCTTCACTCACCGCCGGCAGGGCTTTGCCCGCCACACCGAAGGCGGTGGAATAAACGGGATGGGTATGGATAACCGCATTCACATCAGCCCTTGCCCTGTATACCGCAACGTGCATATGCTTCTCAATGGAAGGTTCGGCCTCTCCATCGAGGACTTTCAGATCCTGATCCAGAACCACCACGTGGTTCGTTCTGATTGACGTATAATCCATACCGCTCGGGCTGATGTAAATATGCCCGGACTCAGAATCCCGCGCGCTGATGTTTCCCCAGGTTCCTACGGTGATTCCTTTTTCAACCATCTCAACACCGGTGTCCACTATGAGCTGTTTGTAGCTCTCACTTATCTTGTGTTCCACAATCTCTCCTTTGTTTTTTTATACCATATTATACTATCAAAATGAAAAGATATCCCCGGTGAAAAACCTGCCCCACCGCCGGCTACAGATTCCTGTAATGAAACACCCTGTCGGGGATCGACGAGGGCAACTCTATTTTATCAAAAAAAAGCGTCGTGGAGGAGGCTTCCCGAAGGTCTTCCATCACGCTCTTCTCAGGAAAGATTTTCCCTTCTATGCTTCGTGTGGACAGGAGACGGTATCTCCTGGTCATCGCCCCGTTGGTGTAGTATTGGACCTCACGGATGAGTAAGGATTGACGATCGAGGAGGAGCACCTTTTTTGTCACCTTCCCGGCCTGATCGAAGGGGGACAGCTCAAAGCGGTAACAGGGAACTCCGTCGCTGCGGTCCTCGGAAAATCCTTCTATGCGGTACTCCTCCGTGTTGATGGAGGAAAAATCGGCGGCGGTGAAATCGGAGTCGAAGATCCGCTCGTCCTCTCCCGAGGAGGTGATCTTGCGCGCACCACGGCTGGTGGCCACCCACTGAAGGGTGTCTCCGCTCTCGGGATTGTGCTGGAGGAACTTCATTTTTCTTAAAAAAGACGGGCTGGTGATCTGCATGTAAACCCGGTATTCCTCCCCGACGCTGCTCATACTGATATCAATTCCGCGGGTTTTCTCCCCCGAAGGGTCGGTCATCCGCATTTCGACTTCCATCTTCAGATAGGGGCTGTCGCCGAAGAGGTGAGCCCTCGCGAGGATCTCTTCAGCTTCGTTCGCCGAGGCGATATCCTGAACCCGGGGTACCACCAGTAGTATGAATAAAAATAGAACGCGTACTACCTTTTTCATTGTTGTTTCTCTCCGTTGAAAGATACTATACTTAAGCTATCACAAGGAGTTTCAGTTGACAAAGTCAAAAACAATATATCTTGTGCTTTTTGTGTTGCTCTGTTTTGCGGTCTACGAAATCCCCCGAATTGAAACCAGCGGGGAGGTATACCCGGTAGACATATCGGGGGAATACTATTTTCTCAAGCAAAAAGCGGACCTGCGGTTCCCCACTTCAAGCTATCTCAGAATCTATTTTGAAAAGTTATCCGGTGAATCAGATCTCCGGTATTACAGGGAGATGGAACGATACGTGGAAGCGCTGGAGGGCTTTGAGTGGACCGACAGGGTGCTTTCGCCCACCCGTGTTCAGGATGTGAGGACCGACTCAATGGAGTTCGCTTCGGAGACAATCTACTCATCCGATGATGCTTCGGCGGAGAGGCTCGACCGACTGTTGCACACGGACGTTTTATTTCATAAATTTTTTCTCTCCCATGACGGAAGCGGGAACTATCTTTATCTTTTCTATCCGGAGGGGAGCTGGAAGAGCAGCTACCATGACGAACTCGAGAAGACAGGTAGGAATTTCCCGGAACGTGAGGTTCTGCCCATGGGTATGGAGATCCTGGAGGAACACCTGGCCCGTTTTGGGGTCCGGGAGCTGCTCAGACTTGGGAGCATAGCCATTTTAGTAGTCCTCCTGGTGGAGATGGTCTTTTTTCGCTCTTTTCTGTACGGATTTCTTTTTTCTACTTTTTCTTACCTGCCGGCTCTCTACATAATGTCCCTGCTTCCCCTTCTCGGGATATCTTTCTCGATTTTTCTCATACCCGTTCCCATTCTGACCCTGGTTCTTTCCACTACCTACACCCTTCATATCGTCTCCTATATCACGGCAAGGCCCGAAGCGCCGATAAGGGAAAACCTGGCTCGAGTGTTTCCGGTGGTCTCGGCAGCGGCGGCGACAACCCTCTTCGGTTTTGTTACTATGCTGCTTTCATCCCTTGATCAGATGAAAGATCTCGGCTTCCTTATGTCCGCAGGGGTTCTTCTGTCCCTGACGACGGCATGGTTCGCGATTCCTCCGCTGCTGCCGGGTTACCTGAAGAGGGTATCCGCGGGGAGAAAGATACTGAAAATACCGATGTCCAGATCGCTTTCCTTCGTACTGTTGTTCATCGCGGCACTAGGACTGTCGGGTCTGCTCAGCTTTGAGGATGAACGATTTGTTCTCAGATGGACCGTGCGGGACAATACTATCAGGGAGTATATCGACACGTCGAGGAGGGTAACGGGGGCAAGCCATCAATTCACGGTGCTGCTGGATACGGGGGAAGAGTTTGGTTTTGTTTCTCCCCGGAAATACAAGGGGCTCCTCGAGGTCCAGAAAAGCTTAGACGAACTGTCCTACGGCACCGATACCCTTTCAATCACCCATTTTGTCAACTGGATAAATGGAAAGATAGAGGGCGAAAGCGAGCCTGTGGTGCCGAAAAGCGAGATGGAGATCGGAGAGTCCCTGGAACTGCTGTTTTCTACCGATACGGGGTTTCACCCTGAATCTCTGGTGAGTCCGGATTATTCGGCGGTGAGACTGGAGTTCCTGATCGACACCCGGGGGAGCGGTTCATGGAAATCCGACCTCGCGATTGAAGAGACGCGGGATGAGATCTACGCCCTGTTCAAAGAGAGCTTCCCGGATACCGAGGTCATCGTCCTCTCCGATGCAGTTCAGATCCTGGATTCTTACAATGTCACCAGGGAAAGCATAACCACTTCTCTGTTCCTGTTTTACCCGGTGGTTTTTCTCTTCCTCCTGATTCTGTTCAGGTCCTTCCTTCCCGCTTTCATCTCCGTATTGCCTTCATTCTTTTCGGCGATACTCTACCTGGGCCTCATGGGTTTCTTCGATTTCAACTTCTCCATCCTCGCATCGGTGTGCCTTTGCATGCTGATAGGGGTCTGCATAGACGATTCGGTGGTGCTGGTACAGTTTCATATGAAACACAAGGGAGACTACGCGAACTCCGTAGTCGCGATGGGGGAGAGTCTCAAGGAGGTCGGTTCGGTTATCGTGAAAACCACGGTGATCATCGTCCTTGGGGTGTTGGTTCTTCTCTTTTCGTCCCACCGGGAGGTGCTGCAGAATAGCATACTATTGATCATCACTTTTCTCTTTGCTACCATGTTGACCTTGTTTTTTATCCCCACCATGCTCGTTCATAATAAAAAAGAGAGGGTCCATGAGAAGGAAAAATAGCATTCCCGTGATCCTGCTCCTCCTGGGGTGCGCGGTTTCCCCCCTGTCCGCGGAAAACGATACGGTCCATACTTTTTCCTTCATGCTGCACAGCCTCGCCGATGTCGACCGGGTTAAAGATGCCTCCTACGAGGCGGAGCTGCTCTGGGAGCCGGAGGTGTACGGGTACGGTGAGAGGAGCGAGGTAGTATTCAGACCGCGAATTGTCTTTCCCGTGGACGGGGAGGAGGAGTTCCAGGGGAGCATACGTGAGCTGAGGTTCTCTTTTTTTCCCACAGAGAGCCTGACTTTTGAAGCCGGCAAATATATCCACGATTCCTCCTTCGCGGCTTTTTTTTCAAAAACCGCCTTCTTCCGCACGGTGGACTACCAGGAGCTCCTGAAGGGCAGCATCGATTCGGCCGCGGTGCCTTCCTGGCTGGTGGAGGGGACTTACTTTCTCGGGGACTGGTACGTTCGGGGAAGCGTGGAGCCTTTCCGGGGGGATATACCCTTCTTTGAGGTCGATTCGGTATGGTTCCCGAACCTCGGCTTCCCGGAAGAAATACCCTCCTTCCTTGCACCGGATGGTAAAATTGAGCTTGAAGAGCTTCGACTGGTTGAGCCGGAAGCGCGAAACGCCTGGAACCGATTGATCGAAGATATCGGTGGCTCCCTCGAGATAGGCGGGCGGGTCGGCTCAGTCGATCTGATGATGCTCCTGTCTTCCGGAAGGGATACCACACCTCTGTATACCACGGAGGTGGTACTGAAGAACCTTGTGGATGATTATCGCATCGATCTCCATCCCCTTGAAGAGAGGCTCACCTCGATGGGGATAGCGGCCCGAACCGCCTTCGGTCCCGTCGTACTTTTCGGGGAGGGCGCTTTTTCCTTCAACAAGCCCCTGATGAAGGAGACTTTCTATTCCACCGACGCCGGCTTCGAAACAGAGAGCTACACCAGCCCCTATATCGGGATCACCATCGGAGGACGCTGGGAGTGGTGGGAGGCGAATCTCCTGACCTCGGCGGAATACACCAACGGTTTTATCCTCAGCGAAGCGAGTCGCACGGTGATGCCCTTCTTCCAGCAGATGGCCCTCGGGTCGGTCCTCTGGACCCCCCTGGACGGCCGTCTCTCCTGCACCGCCGCCTGCGTCGTCGCCATCGAAGACGGGAGTGTGGCGGGAAATCTCGGCATCACCTACGCCCCCGGGGAGGGACGACTCTCGGTCGGTCTTTCCATGCCCCTCTTCTTCGGCTCCGCGGACAGCAGCTTCGGACAGTACCGTGAGATCCTCTACCCGACCCTCAGCTCATCAATCCGATACTAAAATCAACCGCCCCCGCGGGCGCAAATCAAAAGGCCGCCCGAAGACGGCCTTGAAAGAACTTTTTAATCACTTTCTTTGGAGTTGCTATTCGGGAATCACTCCTCTTCTGCCATCAACATAGGTGCAAACATATCTACAAAGGCCCACCAGAAGGAACCGGTATTCCCGGCAGCAGTTAGACTGTCTTCGACTGCAAAATTTACCATCCGGGGAAGGGCAAAATACACAGCATCGTCGGTATCAAGCACGGCAACAGGGCCATAACCCATATCCGGCTCCGCAGGTTCTGATGCATAGTATGTCACCAAATCCGAGCGAAGGTCTGCCACCGATCCATCGTAGGCACCGTAGTCTATGATTTTCTGTAGTTCTGTATCAGGAAGCGCAACATCATCTGAAAAATCAATATCCGACCAGTAATACTCAGCCGGTCCTTCGACACTATAGTCACCAATCGAGATAATACCATTGACATCGGCACGGACACCGTGATCCTCAATATCTTCACCAAGGTCCCAATACGGATTCCCATCACCATCAACCCAATCAAAATCGCCACCGTCCTCTTCTATTGTTTCTATTGTATAAGGACCGTCTTTGGTATCCGTCGGGAAGATTCCGGAACTTATGGTTCCGTTAAAGGTTATGTCCTTTACTTTGATGTAGTAGAAGGTATCCGCCGTGTAGGTGGAAGCAACATCAAAACCTCCGGCACCATCCCACTCGTAAAACACAGGTTCGCCCTCATTCCCGGGGGTATCATCAAGATCAAAAATCGCATTGATAGCCAGAAGAGGAGATGAATAGAAGGCACCAAAGTCGATACCAACAGCACAAGGAGAAGTACCCTCAAAATCCAGGTTTGTTGAATCAGGCCATGCGCCTACGGCTACCATATCAGTCATCCAATCAAACTCATCGGTGTCGGGATCGCCATCATCTTCGTATTCATCATTGTATATTGGTATATAGGCAGTGGTCCCACCACTTCCTGCAAGGGATTCGTCGATCCTCGTGAACAGGGCATCGGCAAAATTGAGAACAGGAGCGACTTCATCATTCCATACCTCAGCTATGGTAAGCGGGTCATCAGGAGCAACCTCCATATCAACCTCAAAGGTACTACCGGGGCTAACAGAGAATGTACTTCCCGATCTACCCTCGATGGTAGCTATTGCACCAGTCATACGGGAAATCATCTCCCTCATGTCTGCCTTTGCCTCACCAAGCTTTGTGGTTGCATCATCACTGGCTGAGAGAAAACCGGCGGCAAAAGGTGTTTGGAGATCTTGAAAAACAGGCTCCGTGGCTCCAAGTTCTCCATTCATATAATCCATGTAATCCCAGGCAAAATTCCAGTAATCCTCAAGGGGTAGAGTATAATCGTAGACCTGGCCCATCCTGATCTGGCTCCTGAAGGCAAGAAGAAAGGCAGCAATGATCTGTGCTTCCGCTTGTCCCACTACAATATCCTGGGGATTGATGCCACTCGCATCGTTGATTCCCGTAAAATCCCCTGGCAACACAATCTGAGAATCCGCGGGAACCTTGTCTATTGCCGTGAGGGCCGCATCGATGCGATCCTCAATAACAGAGCTCATACCGTCTACAACAGCATTGAATCCATCGGTATTGTGGGTGACAAAAAATTCAATAGCGGCCAGACCTCGTTCTTCTTCCGAGATAATGCCGTCACCATCCGTGTCTTCCATACCCGAAATATCCGGAGCCCAGTATTCATCAAAATAATCACCGGTATAGTCAGGATCATCAGGACTCACCATGCTGCCCATAGTCCCTTCAATCAAATCATTCATATTGTCCGGATAGTTTACAAGTCCCAGACGAGTTTTAGCCAAACTCACCATATCAGGATCCACGGTGATGCTCATGATCTCCAGCATCGCGTAGCCGAGAAGGGCTTCGCCGTTGGTGGGATCCGCTAATGCAGCCGTAGTGTAGCTATCGAGGGCGGAATCCATGTCACCCTCTTCAAGGGCGGTCTGGGCATCCTCCACCGCAGCCTCGGCAGCCTCAGGATCGGTTGCCGTTCCGGTTTCGCCGGCCTCATCACAGGCAACCAGCCCCATCATCAGCAAGCCTGCAATAAGCAATAATGATAGGATTTTAAACAACTTCATAATTTCCTCCTAAAACTGAAAACTTTATACTAAAGGATCTCTCATGACCCCCATTTGAGAACCTTGGTCATGCCGAAATATATAAACTTCAATTAAAAGTAAGAATACTCTCACATAGAAACATATCACATTGCGTGTCTATTATAAATAAATTTCTTCAAAAACAGGGAATTTTCACCTATTATTTTCACACCTGCGCGAATAATTCTCACAACCGCCCCTCCACGGGGGGAGCGGAATAGTCGCCCCCGGCACCCGGCCTGAACCAATCAAAAAGGACTGTATTCCAGCTTTTTGATTGGTTCTCAGACCGATGGGAAAAGGATAATTCTCTGAAAAATCTTACTACTGTCCATCCATAGATGGACAGCTCTTGAGAAGGGAGGGAGGAGCGGAGCCGGAAAAGTGCCGGGGATTGAGCGACTATGGAGCGCGGGGGCGCCCCCCCGCCCTGTTTTTATTTGGAGCCCCGACCGGTCACCGGCCTCAAGCCGGTCCCGGAAAAGCCCCCAGGGCCATAGATATTGCCGAATAGAGAAGCAGCAGGGCCATTACGATGTTGAAAGTCATCAGTACGGGCCGGTGATGAAGGTACCGCTGTATCACCGAGCCGAAGAGGGCCCAGAGAGACGTGGAAATGTAAGCCAGAAAAGTCAGGAACAGCGCCGCGGGAAGCACCTGCCAGGGGGCTTCCAACATCTCCATCAGGAAACCCGAGAACACCGTGATACCGAAAATCATCGCCTTCGGATTGGCCAACTGCAGCAGGAGACCACGTCCAAAGGAAGGAGGCGGGGGGTCCGCTTTTTTTACCACCGACGACCTCAGGATAAGCGAGGCAAGGTAGATCATATAAATACCACCGACTACCCGCAGCACCCCCTCCACCCGTGGAAACTCCCGGGAAATCCACTCGGTCAACAGACCGGCAGTCAGTAGAATCAGGAAAAAACCGGTACAGATCCCCGCTATATATATCAGGGTCT
>CAZJIN010000074.1:0-9163 GCA_964545955.1 uncultured Sediminispirochaeta sp. | reverse complement strand
TCGATCCAATTTCTATTACACCCTCCGGCATCCCCCTGGCTTGATAGGGCAGAATCATCTATCGAAACTTCCTGGAGAAGCGAAGCGCGATATATGCGCTCAACCCGAAGACAAAAGCGATAATTCGAAAAACGGACATATCGATGGTGGACCGTTGATAGGGTTTTACCAGTTCTCCCACCACATAATAAGATCCCCGCAGATCCATATTCTCAACTATCACCCTGTGTTCATCGGGAGATAAATACCCCTGCTTTCGCGCGTACAGTTTTATTTTTTCCGGACTTTTTTTCAAATCCCCGAATTCGTCGCTTAAGTGAATATGAACATCCTGAAGGGCAAGGACGTTTTCGTTCAAAGTGTTCCTGTACCTGAGCATATCCTTATAGGCCAATCGACCATTTTCGCCCCAAATATACACTTCAAGGGAGTACACCATAAAAACTACATATACAGCCGCGAGTATCGCTCCACACCTTTTCATATTTTTTATTACGGTAGATTATACGACATACTTAACCTTCGAATACGATCGTTATAAACCTTGTTATTTCCATATCTTTTTGTTACTCTTATTAATATGATGTTAACCTGCAGAGCTTCTGTTCCGAGAATTAAGTAGTGTTATGTTGATACTTAGGAGAGCAAAATGGCCTTTGATGATGAAAACCGAGACAAAATGACTGTTTCTCACAACAACGAGACAGAACTCGAGCAGTATGGCGTTTGGGTCAAGGTCGGTCCTGAAGAAATATCCGCTGAAGAGGATATCATCGACGATGAGTTCGAACTTCACGATCTTAATCATGAAGAAAACGAGGCCATAGGTTCAGAACTTACCGATGAGGAAGAAGAACTCCTCGGCGAACTCGAAGAGGATATCGATACAGACCTCGATAATGATTCCCTATTTCTTGATGAACCGCCTGTAGAAGAACCTGAAGGGCTTAAAGAAGGTACTCAAAAGGAAGATACACCGGAAGATTCCAATGAGCCTGAGGTTGAGGACATAGATATTGATGAGATAGAGGATTTGCCTGAGTTATCCGAGTTTGATGAACCTGAATCCGCTGAAGCTCTTTCAGATACGAAGGCAACCCTCTCCTCCGATTTTGAAGAAGACGAAGGATCCATGGATCTCGACATTGATGAGGACCTTCTTCTTGGTACTGATGATCTTGACGACCTGGATGATCTCGATGTCGACGGGCTTATTGAAGAAGACCTTTCCGAACTGGAAAGCGAAACAAGTGCCGCCTCCGAGCCATCAGCAGCCGTCAGTTCATTCGGAGGTAATGTTCCTGTGGAAGCAGCTTCACCCGTGGATGAAGAGATAGAGGATATTAACCTTGCGGATCTTGAGAATGATTACGATGATACCCTTGAAACACTTGATCAGCTCCCCGACCTCGAGGAGGCTGAATCAGATGAATTGTCCGATTTTGATGATCTTCAAGCTCTTGAGGATGAATTGGAAGATGATACCGAACATGTCGACTTGAGCGCACTTTCTCCCGCTGAAAAAACAGCCCCCGATTCACAGTCGGCACAGGTTTTGTCCAAGATAGAACAGGAACTTCTATCCATCAAGAATGAACTCTCCTCTCTGAAGGAGGAACTCTCCTCCCTGAAAGCCTCCGGTGGAACTTCCGGGGGTGCTATTGTTTCCCAGACAAAAGGGGAAAGCACGGAAGATGGTTCTTCCGATATTTCCGATGATTCCGGCTTTTTTGATGAAGATGAAGATGAAACTATCGCACTTACCGGCGATGAGCTTGACAATATTCTTAACACAGCCAATTTTACCGAAGAGAACGGTACCGAAGAACTTATTCCCGAAGAAGTTGATGATGAATCTATTGATCTGTCCCTTGATTCTTTTTCCGAAGACCTTTCCTCCGATCTAGAGTCTACCGAGGACTATCTCAAAGATAGTGGAGATGAGAAAACACCTGATACGAAATCCGAGGATGAAGAGCTCCTTGATCTTCCTGAGCTGGAAGATGTTTCAGAAGAGGATTTTCCTGAACCGATGTCTCCGACAGAAGAAGGTATGCTTCTCGATCGCGCTGATATGATCTCCAGTGTTGACCAAGAAGAGCCGATTGAAACGTCGGCTTCTGCTGAAGAGTCTGAAGTGGAACTTGACGAGGAAGCCCAACCCGAAGAGGCAGAGGAAGAGGCGGAGGAGCTTGATCTCAGCGGCCTTGAGGAACTCGAAGCGGAAACTCAACCCGAAGAGGTGGAGGAAGAGGCGGAGGAGCTCGATCTCAGCGGCCTTGAGGAACTCGAAGCGGAAGCCGAACCCGAAGAGGCAGAGGACGAGGCGGAGGAGCTTGATCTCAGCGGCCTTGAGGAACTCGAAGCGGAAGCTCAACCCGAAGAGGCTGAGGAAGATCTATCGACCGAAGACATCACGGATTTTGATATCGATGAATCTGAGATTATTTCTGTGGATATTGATGGTATTGAATCGGATAAACCCGAACCTGAAGATAAAGAAGTCTCTTCGGAATTTGGCGATGATATACTCGATGAACTCGAAATTGATATTCCCGACGAAGAACTTTCCGCGTTAGGGGTTTCGGAAGAACCCGAAGAAGGCGCATCGGAATCTACCGAAGCTCGGGAAACCGAAGAGGACTCTCATGAACCTGAAATCGTTTCAGAAGAGGAAGAGATTCTATTCGATGATGACGAAACACCGGATTCTTACGACGATTCATCCGGTGATTTGAAAAACCCGGGTATGAGAGACGAAGAAGCCGAATCTGGATCTATTGAAACAATACCAGAGGGACTCAAGGGTGAAATAAAATCGGTACTCTCCTATATGGACCAGCTCCTTGAGTCTCTTCCGGAGGAAAAGATCCAGGAATTTGCCAATTCAGATCATTTTGATGTCTACAAAAGACTTTTCGATGAGTTAGGCCTGAATGCCTGATTCCGAGGTACCAAATATGAACAATATTGATGGGAATAAAACACTTGAAAGGGGCGGCGGTCTCCTGCAAAGTGCTCTTCAGAAAAAAAAAGACAATCTAAAAAAAAAAACTTTTCCGCTTTCAATGAAATATATAATCATTTTATAGAAACCCTGGACACCGCAACCGCATATCCCCTTTCACCCTTGAGGATTTTCTCTATTTTTTTCCAAAGGGAACTACTCAAAAACGCCGCGTTTCTGCTTCCGGATCCAAAGGGAGAGTGGTTTATCCCCAGGCTTCATACCGGCCTTGATGTTTCCAGTTCAAGAAGGCTCCGCATACCTTCAAAGGAACTGCAATCCCTTTTTTCAACACATACAGTCAAGATCTCCAAGGAGATTGAATTTTTAGAACCTTTTCTTTCACGACGGATTTTTGAGTCCACCTCCGGGGTTGTTATGGTTCCTTTTTTTCACGGAGAGAAAATAGCGGGATGTATTGTTGAGTTCACGGATATTGATTTTCCCGATCAAATGGCGCTGGACTCCTTCCCGAACAGTGATCTGGATAAAATCGCCGCTTTTCTTGTAAACTCTCGAAAACGAATAGGAAGAATAGGGCAAAACTCAATATTGGACGCCAACCAGATCATGGAGGCAACAAACCACACCATCAAACAGGCCCAGAAAGAGGAGAAGCATCTGATTTTCCTCATTGTCGATCTCTCTTCAATACTAGACCTTCTCATGAAAGACATTGTGTACCTGGATAGGTTCTACTTAAAAAAGGATTTACAGGCCACCCTTTCTCTTTTGAGTACGGATTCCGGTTTTTGTGGGACCGCCAACGGCGACAAAACTATCATAGCTCTGAAGACAAAGAAACCCCACAGCAAGAACGTAATCATTCATCAGATCAATCAGCTTCTTCAGGTCCAGTGCTTTGAAGGTCGGGAAATACCTGAATTCAATATTCTCAGTCGTATATGGCCTGAGGACGGTCTCACAGCGGACGAATTGCTTTCAGATTTTATAAACGGTGATGAATGACAGGATTGAGGATACACGGCATTTCTCTACACTCCAGATACTCCCCCTATAAAGAAGCTGAACGTTTTGTTGATTCTCTTAAACTCAAGGATCCCTTGGGAATTTACGTTCTTATCGAGCCAGGACTTGGCTATCTCACCCTTGAATTGAAAAAACGATTCCCCTCCGCCCTCTTTGTAGAGTTGCATTGCACCGACCAGCTTGAAGGACTTTATCTGTCGGGTCCTGTAGCTAGATGGAGTCCGTCTCAATTTAAGACTACCAATACGTCCTTTTATTCTTTTCTTGCAAAGCATATACCCGATACCGGTCTTGGGCGGGTAAAAATATTGGAATGCCCCCCCGCTGAAAGGGCCTTCGGAGAAACCTATCGCATGATCCGTACTCAGCTCATCACCTTTCTTCAGGAACGACGGGCAACGGTACACACCACCGGTATTTTCGGACATCGATGGCTATTTAACTCAATCAAACGAATTCTAAACCTCGATGAAATTGTCATTCCTTTTTTTGAACAGAGGCCCGTCGTGATATGTGCCGGAGGACCATCACTCTCAAGTGCCCTCCCCGCCATCGCCCGGCTCGGTGACAGAGTGGGGGTTTGGGCTTTGCCGTCGGCATTGACCGCCTTGAGTGCGGAGGGAATAACACCCGATATGGTGATACACACCGATGCCGGATACTACGCGGGATTTCATCTCCGTGATCTTTCCGGTTCTTCCATTGTACAGACGACCCCGCTTTTCTCGGTATTTAATTCCGCCATAACCTCCCCGGTCCTTCTTCTGAATACCGGATCACCCCTGGAAAATTTTTTCGTAGAAAACCTTAATCTCTCCGCCGTGAAAGCATTTTCCCACGGAATAGTTGCCGGGACCGCCATGGCCGCCGCATCCTCTATGGGAAGGGGACCGATTATTTTCGCAGGGCTGGACCTCGCTTTTTCAGATATTCTCGGTCATGTGCGTCCCCATAGCTTTGACAGTCTCTTTCTCTCCGAGACATCCCGGTTTAAATCACTTGTTGATATCTATTACCGCCGCGCACCTAAGTCCAGTGAAGAATCAAAAGACTCGGCTTCCTCTGATCAGAATTTCGCGTTGCGCCGATATGACGAGTGGTTTTCATCCCTTCCCAAAACACATCATGATAAGTTCTTCCGCCTTTTCCCCTCGAGAGTTGATATCCCCGCTTTTACCGAACTCCGGACCTTTGAGTCATTGTATAGTCTCCTAGATCGATTCCCTGGACACAAAACCTTTATGGATAGAACGTCCCTCGGAGAACAGGACAGACGAAATGCGGTGTACCGGTATCTTAAGACCATCGAGGAACAGAAAAAAATACTTGCCACGAAGAGCTCCTCCTTTTCCCTGACTGAAATATTGGGGCGCTTCAAATTGCTCGAAGAGTTTATTACCTGCTGTTGTTATGCCAGGCTCTTCAGGATAGTACATCATGGAACTTATGATTCCTCACAGTTGGAGCAACTTCTCCTTCAGGTGAACACAACTCTGAATGAATTGAAGACTTTATCAGGAATAGGGCCCGATTAATGAAAGACAACTCATGGTTAAACGTAAATATGCTCTCACTCTCTTCCACCCAACCACAGCTCTCCGTGAAATTAGGAAAGGTCGAGGCGTCGGAGAAACTGTTTCTTAATCAGTCGAAAACCAATCAACCGGTGCCGGTAATTTTGAGGGATAAACGACAGTTTCGCCTGCATTCGAGTATCGACCCCGTGAAAGAGGGAGAGCGGTTCTACGCGACATCTCCCCATGGTGGGTATCTGATTTTTCTTGGTTTTGGAGCCGGATATCATATACTTCCCTTTCTTAAAAGATCGGATATTTCCGGTATCGTGATCATTGAATACGACGCACGTCTTTTTAAGTCGCTCCTTGCCAGGATGGACTTCAGGCGGTTCATTCTTGATAGAAGAGTTAGGTTTCTCATAGATCCCGAATCCGACGATATCATAAAGGACATGCTTGATAACTATCTCCCCGCGGTATCGGGAAACCTGCATCTGCTGCAGCTGCGTTCCCGTGTGCAGTTGGACGACAAAAAGTTTAACCTCGCCAAGGCTGAAATAAACAATGTAATAAAATCAATTTCAGAAGATTATTCAGTACAATCGTATTTTGGAAAAAGATGGTTCATCAACAGCCTTGAAAACCTAAAAATCGCTGAAAAATCCACTACCACCTTGGGCCCGGTTCGTACCGCTATCATCACCGCCGCCGGACCGTCCCTGGAGGAACAGCTTCCCCTTCTGAAAAAACAGAGGACCTCCGGTACCCTGATTGCAACGGACACTTCCCTTCCCTTTCTCCTCAAGCATAGCATAGTTCCGGATATGGTGATTTCGATCGACTGCCAGCACATCACCTATCACCATTTTATGTCCGGGTATCCCGAGAAGGTACCCCTGGTGCTCGACCTTGCCTCACCGAACCACCTCACGCGTAGAACGAACAAGCTTGTTTTCTTCACCAGTGGTCATCCTTTTTCGCGATATGTAAACAACAGTTGGCGAAAGTTTCCGTATATCGATACTTCCGGAGGAAATGTGGGTCACGCCGCGGTAAGTCTCGCGGAGACACTCGGCGCACAAACAATTCACCTGTACGGTGCTGATTTTTCCTTTCCCGAAGGCAAAAGTTATGCCCGGGGTACCTATCTGTACCCCTATTTTCATACCACCAGCGGGAGGACCTCTTCCCTGGAAAACCTGTTTTTTTCGTTCCTGCTGAGGAATGATACGATCATTAAGGTAAACGAACCGGGATACATTCGTTATACCACCCGACCGATGATAAGTTATAAAGAACGCCTGGAGGACGCGATTAAGCAACTCCGATCCGAGGTTATCCAGATTCCCGGGAGGGGTGAATATATTGAACATTTTCAGGGTAGAAGGAAAAAAACGAACTCTTCAATTGTGGGGACCCTCTTTTCCGCCGGTGTGGCAGACCAGCCCTGGTATGGATTTCTCAGGAACTATCGCTCCCTCCTCCTTGAATTGCCCCCCGCCGGTGAATCCCTGAGTGATTACCGTTCACAACTGACGAAGGAACAGCAGGACATTATGACCACTCTCTTCCCCGCCTCGGCTGCCCTTCGCCGGGAACAGGAGATACGCGGTACCCCCAGTGTGGGGGCAACTATTCTGGCTGACGTGATAGAATGGAGTCTCTTGGTGATTGATGCTCAACTCGCGGCACTTGAGTAAATTACCCCGGCATACCCAACGAAGGAGCTTCCAGGATTCCGCTTGCTGCTGTTCCCGTATCCCACAAGCACCCCGTCACGACACCCCATCTCTGAGGCGTATTCAACTACCGCGGCGGCGGCACCCGATGAACATGCCGCCATATACTTGTTTCCCCATTCGAGGATCTCTTCACTGTTCATCTCGAGCATCTCCCTGATAATACCCGCGTCATTTTCCTTGATCGCCCATTCCAGAGCTTCTTTGCCCATCCCGTGGGAGGTAAACCCGTAGTTTGGTCCGTAATGTGTGAGGTCGGTGGAACCGACTACACTTATCTTTTTGTCCAGATCCTTCGCTATTCCGGAAATTATTCGTCCAAGCTCGATCGCCTCGTCACCTGAACCCACCCTCAACCATACCAGTTCCGCCTCTGGAAAAAGATGTCGTATCAGGGGAATCTGCACTTCCACCGTGTTGTCAGGAAGTGTATCTGCACCAATTTCCACCTGTTTTTCCATTCTTGTGAGAAAATATGTATCCAGGGGTATTTCACCATAGGGAGATTCCACCAAAGATTCTCTCGCTGCGACAATCCCGCTCCCCGGGGGCATATGACCTCCGATGATAAGTACGGTTTCACTCCCTTGTTCAAGGCGTCGAAGGGTGTTATAGGCAAGTTTCCCCGAAAAATACCAACCGGCGTGGGGAACGATAGCTCCGATTCCCCTGATCTCCGCCTCATCCTGGGGTGATTCTTCCCATTCACGGATCAACTCCTCTATTTCCCTGGAACTCGACGGGTACCAGCCCTCCGGTAGGACCCTTTTTCTTACCTTCGAATCTAACATATCATCATTTTAAACCATCTTCCCTCGATATCGCAAGTATTCCTGCTCTTTCTCAGGCAAAAGATTAAGGAACAACGAATTTTATAATTATTTGTTTTCCGAAAAAAAACAATTTTACAATCGGGCTTTTTTCTTTATAATAAGTCCATGAGTAGTTCTTCCCTGAAAATCTGGACTGTTGTCTTGCTCATTGTTTTTGTGGCAGGTCTTGCAGCCTCGTTTTACCCACTGGTTCAATCCGTTTCGGAAGAAGTCACCGCCGCCGATGCGGCCCTTTCAACAATCCGGGACAAAGTCATGGTGATACACACCGCAGACTCAGGGGCTTTTGATTCCGCCAGGGACGACCTGCGTAAGAGTATCCTTGAGTATGAAGACATTAAAAGCCTTGCGGTGTTCGGACCCGACGATTTACTCCTGTACGCCTACGCCTCCAATCCCGGATTTATCCGGATCATGGGGTCTGAAAAGATTGAATTCAAGGACGTTGATTTCCCCTCTCGACCGATTTTTGAAAGAATCATAAGCACCGGCAATCCGGGGAAGGACGACTACTACACGAAAGGGATATTTGAGGTTTTGAACTACGATGATGTATACCGCGTTGCCGTGGTTCTCTTCATCTTTCTTCTCGTATTTACCACGGCCCTCTTCTTTTTCCTCCTCAGACTTTCGGGAAAGGTATCTATGGAGAAAACCGCGGGACCTGAGCTCAAACCGGATTCGGCTTATTCAGACATTTCACCGTCCCTTCCGATCGAAGGAGGCGATAGGCTCTATGCTCCGGATAGCCTGCTCTGTCACGAAGAATTTCTAGAGGAAAGACTGGAAAACGAACTCAAACGCGCGGCTGCTTTTGATCAGGACCTTCTCCTGGCCATGATCAGCTGCAAAAAGGCTTCAGTCCGGGAGAACTACGTTCAGCTCGCGGAGGAGGTGCGAAACCATTTTGAGTTTCATGATCTTCTCTTTGAATACGAGAAGGACCTCATCGCGGTAGTTCTTCCCAATCTCGATCTCGAACAGGGAATTGCCGAATTCAGTGAATTTCATAAAAATTTTTTTTCTAAAAACAGTTCCTGTAATCTCGATGTGTCAATAGGATTCTCTTCAAGAAAC
>CAZJIN010000073.1:0-9179 GCA_964545955.1 uncultured Sediminispirochaeta sp. | reverse complement strand
AGACCCTACAGTTTTTGACCGACTTGTGCAAAATCTCTCCGGGGATGAACGTCGTAATTTACTCGACAGGCTTGGGAGCGGTTCTCAAACGGTTATCAGTCAGGAACCTTTGAAATCTCCGGGCGACGAAATCCCGGAGGTTGACTACGGACACCTGTTTCAGAGCCTGCGATGGTGGGAACGTGTGGTGATCGTTTTCAGGGTGATGTTAACCCGGACAAGCCGTGAGGAGGTGCTCGAGGAGCTGGTCTTGAACAAACTGGGGAGAAGAATCGAGAGAAATTATAACGGTATTTATATTCATACGGACGGAGAGCTTGGTTCGAATTTTTACTGGAATCTGAAAAAACTTGATGAGACGTTGTTTTTTCTGCGTGAACCCTTTCGAAGGGCCTTCGGTACCCAGAAGAAAGAGTTTTTTGCCTTTCTCGCCGGCTGGGAGATGCCTGATATACAGGACCGACTGCTCTCGGAGATTGAACCGGAACAGGTTGCCTATGAAAAGTCCGTGTCGGACCCCTACAAACTCCGCAAGGAGATCGAATTCCAGATTGAGGATATTATTGGGGGAATCGACGACGCAAGAAAGAATATGCTTTACGCGAGGGTCCGTCGTATCCACAGTCTTTCGCGGCTGGTTTCATTCCAGTTTGACAAACTCCTTTCAAGTTTCAACAAGAGGACCTCGCAGAATTTCAAGGTCCCCGCTACGGAGCTCAGGACTCCCCTGTTGGAGTTGACCCAGGTCATGTATTCGGCCAAAAGTCCTCCCCCGGAAAGTCTGATGAAAGTCCTTTTTTTATTTTCCCTGCAGAACGTATTGGAGGATGAGGACAGTGGTGAGATTGAAAAAAATCTTTCCACCATGATGAAAAAAACCGAAGAGGCCATGTCTTATATACGGTTTTTTCATAGCCATGTACCTTTGATACACCTCAGCCGTATCGTTCTTCGAAACATAGAATATCTTCCCGAAGAGTTACCTGGAGGAGAAGACTGGTTTATTCTTTTTAGACAATTCTGGTTTGATAGGTTTGAGAAAAAAATGCGTCGATATACCGAGGACTTCAGACGCAGACAAATGATCGATCAGGCCAAGGAGTTTTTGAAGAGTGACGTGCTTGCTGAAGTGAGTTTTTACAATAATATCGGCGCGGCGTACAGTCTGCACCCGAAATACTTGAAGACCGCGGGATTTATCAGGGGATTTCTTGATAAATTCTTTATGACAGAGATGAACAGCCCGCTCAAGTTGATTCTCATAGATGGTGAGTTTTACAAGGAGCAGAACAGAGATGATTACAATGATTCCTACAACGGAATCATCTGGGCTTACGAACGCCTCAAGAGTCTTGAGGTACAGCTAGCCCCGGAAGGCCCTATCGGAATGGAGATAGATTCAATCAACAACGAGGCGTCCGGAGAAACCCAACGAATACGGAAACTGAAGGGGATCATTGAAAATATTGATCTACAGATTGAGGAAGTAGCTTCTAAACTGATTGAACATGTATCCCTTTTAAAGAATGTCCTAGGCGGTATACTCCACGGTGATATGGGCGGGAGGTATGATACACTTTCGAATATGGGGTATATCGGGCGGAATGAAAACAAAAATCTCCAGCAGAAACTCGCAGTCAACAATAAAAAACTCGATACCTTCCTGGAAATCCTAAGCCAACTGTACGACTCGGAGAAACGGATTAAGGAATGATTTCAAAAATTCAACTCACGCGAAACGACAATGGTCTACCCGGGAGGCTTGAAAAACAACACCCCGCGGAACCGGATATGTTCCTTTCCCTTCTGCCCCAAGGGAATATGAGTTCGGGGAACTCCAGGTCCACGGAGAATCGGCAGAAGCTTTTTTCAGCGATGGGAATATCACCACGGAGGATATATTCCCTGCGGCAGGTCCATTCGCGAAAGGTCCTTATTTCGGGGAAACAAACACGACGTGGGATTGAAGGCGATGGCCTGGTAAACGGCAATGCCGACCATATTCTCGCGGTGTCCGTGGCTGATTGTATGCCGATCTACCTGTTCCACCGCGGGGCGGGAAGATTTGCCCTGCTGCATTCGGGATGGAAAGGTACGGGTATAGTAGCGGAGGCCGTGAAGTTGTTTCATGGGTCCTTTGGGTTAGCTCTTTCAGAGCTGACTGCGGTACTCGGTCCCTCTATTCGAAGCTGCTGTTACAGGGTGGACGATGAGAGGGCTGAACTTTTTCAACAACGCTGGGGTGAGGGGAGTGTAAAGGATCGAACTGATTCTTTCGGCCGAAGGATTCACTTCATCGATCTTGTTGAAGCGAATATCGGCATCCTGGATGATCTCGGTGTCGGGGATATTCGGGTGGTGGAAGAATGCACCGCCTGTGGTGCGGACCTTGGTTCTTTTCGTCGTGAGGGTCCCGGTGAGTTCACCCATATGCTTGCAATGATCGGTTTTTTTAATTAAAATTGCGACTCCCTATCGAGGTTTTTTCAAAATGATAGTTTTGAAAGTTGAAGAGACTTGCCCCACGCCGTGACCGCGGGAAACAGAATCATTTCGAAGTTCAGACGAAGAATGCGACAAAAAAGAGGATTCAAGGAAGAATGAAAGCACTGAAGCAAGAATGGCAGGACAGAGTACTGAACGCACTGCGCGCGCTGGCGGAAGAGATGGGTATAGAGGGCAGTTCAATATCCGCCGACCAGCTCATAGCATCTACACCTCCCAATCCTGAGCTTGGGGACATCGCTTTTCCCCTCTTTCCCTTCGCGAAAATTTTTCATAAAGCTCCCGCGGATATCGTACAAAGGGTGATCGACTATATCGTCGCACATGACGCGTCACTGGAAGGCGACATATCGAAACAGTCGGATGGCAGGGACACTACTGCGAAGGACAGACTCTCGGCAGCCGGCCCTTATCTTAATATTACCCTTGATATTACTTCGATAGCCGGAGAAGTTTTTACCGATGTGAAGCGTGATGGCCGGGACTATGGAAACGGAAACAACCTCGATAGGGCAAAGGTTATGATTGAATTTTCCTGCCCCAACACCAATAAACCCCTTCACCTCGGACACCTTCGGAATGATTCCATCGGTGAAAGCGTCGCGAGAATTCTGAAGGCCAATGGCGCGGAAGTACGGAAGGTGAATTTGATAAATGACCGGGGTATCCATATTTGCAAATCCATGCTGGCCTATCAGAAGTTTGGTGAGGGGAAAACACCGGAGTCAGAAGGAATCAAAAGCGATCACTTCGTCGGTGAGTACTATGTAAAATTCGACCAATGGTCAAAAGAAGATAAAACCGCCGATCCTCAAGTGCGCCGGATGCTTCAGGATTGGGAAAAGGGTGTTCCCGAGATAACCGATCTCTGGCTCCGGATGAATCGATGGACCATCGATGGAATTGATGAGACCTACAAGAACACCGGCGTCAGTTTTGACAAGTTTTACTATGAGAGTGAAACCTACCGTCGCGGACGGGAAGAGGTGCTCAAGGGCTTGGAAAGCGGTGTTTTTTACAAAGAAGAGGATGGTTCGGTGTGGGTGGATCTATCTGAGATAGACTTAGACAAGAAGGTCCTCCTGAGAAGCGACGGCACATCCCTCTACCTCACCCAGGATATTGGTACGGCTATCGCCCGTCATAAGGACTGGCCCTTTGAAAAACTGATATACGTGGTAGCGTCGGAACAGAAGTACCACTTCAATGTCCTTTTTCATGTGTTGAAAAAGCTCGGATTCACCTGGGCCGAAAATCTGTATCACCTATCCTATGGTATGGTCAACCTTCCCGAGGGGAAGATGAAGAGCCGTGAGGGAACAGTGGTAGACGCAGACGATCTCTTTGCTGAACTGAAAGATATGGCCGTCGAAGAGATTCAGCAAAAAGAAAGGGAAGAACAGGTAGGTGATGTGGAGGCTACGGCATCATCCGTTGCCCTGGGGGCTTTGAATTACTACCTCCTTCAGATATCACCGTCCAAGGACATGATTTTTGATCCGAAGGAATCGATTTCTTTCAACGGCAATACCGGCCCCTATCTGCAGTATATGGGTGCCCGTATAAGCAGCATGATGAGAAAGTTCGAAGAACGGCGAGAGGAGTTTTCCGATGGAAGTTTCAGGGCGGAGCTTCTCACGGTGACGGAGGAGCGGGAACTGATCAAGCTCCTCGCGGGATATCCGGATACGGTACGCAGGGCCGGGGAAGAATTGAACCCAAGCGTGGTCACCGCATTCCTGTATGATCTGTCCAGAAGCTTCAGCAGGTACTACCATGACAACCCGATTCTCCATAATGACGACCACGATCTTGTGGTAACCAGGGTCGAACTGGCGAAAACTATTCTGCGGGTACTGAAAAATGCCTATTTTCTGGTGGGGATACCCTTCCTCGAAAGAATGTAGAGCAGTACGGGCATCTTGACCCTTTCCATAAGGGTATGGTATAAGAGACTTTACATACACTACGATCCGAGGTTGAATAATGTACGCATTGGTTGAGATTAAGGGAAAACAGTATAAAGCCGTCGAGGGAACTACCCTCACTGTTGATAAACTGGAGAATGAATCGGGAGACAGTCTGGAATTCGAATCCGTTCTATTGATGAGCAACGAGGGTGACGTGAAGGTCGGTACTCCCTATGTGAAGGGCGCGAAGGTGACCGCCGAGCTTGAAGAGCATGGCAAAGCAAAGAAAATAAAAGTCACTAAGTTCAAACGACGGAAGGGATACAAAAGAACCCAGGGACATCGACAGAAGTTTTCAACGATCAAGGTAACCGGAATTACCGGCGCGTAAGCCTTGATAGAGGTAGATCTGGTTCTTGACTCGGAGTTGTGTATAGAACAGCTTCGGGTACTCGGCCATTCACCGAAGCTTGTCCATGGGGCAAGTGTACCCTGCGCAGCGGTTTCCGCACTTGTTCGGACGGTTGCGAGGGTGATCGAGGCAGATTCACGTGTAATAAGCGGGGGTGGTGCCGATCGTGAAGGTTCGTTGGAACTAAGGGTTGATGAATGCCCCGCCGACCGCAGGGAATGGCTGCGGGGGGTATCCGATTTGTTAATTGTCGGGCTTCGGGATGTGGAGAAGGAGTATCCCGGGGATTGCAGCTTAAGATTGCATACACAGGAGGAATGTCGAAATGGCACATAAAAAGGGCGGTGGAAGCTCAAAAAACGGAAGGGACTCTGAATCAAAACGACTTGGTGTGAAAAGGGGCGGCGGACAGCTTGTGAAAGCCGGAGAGATCATTGTGCGACAGAGGGGAACCCATTTTCATCCCGGTGAAAATGTCGGCAGGGGAAGGGATGATACCCTTTTTGCCAAGGCAGCCGGCACTGTGGAATTCCAACAGCGCAAAGGCCGTCACTACATTTCCATTCAGATATCGGCCTGAGGAGCAGCTGCTTAACTCGTGATTGGTTTTGCTGATGAGGTCTACATAGATATCGCGTCGGGAAATGGAGGAAACGGATGTGTTTCGTTCCGTCGGGAGAAATATGTGCCCAAGGGAGGACCTGACGGAGGAGACGGCGGCAAAGGGGGCAGTGTTGTCTTTGAGGTGCGTAACAACCTGAAGACGCTGGCCCATCTCAAAACAAAAAGAGTATACCGGGCTGAAAACGGTGAAAACGGAAAAGGAAAGAAACGTCACGGTCGCAACGGTCGTGACGTAATAGTTGCCGTTCCTCCCGGAACTATACTGAGGAATCCAGTCACCCACAGAATACTAAAGGATTTTACCCAGGTAGAAGAGCGATGGGTTTTTTTTACCGGAGGAAGAGGTGGCAAGGGGAATATGCATTTCACCACCAGCCGGCATCAGACGCCCCGTCATGCCCAGCCGGGAGTGGAAGGTGAAGCGATGCGACTCCATGTTGAGTTGAATCTAATCGCCGATATTGGTTTTGTGGGCCTTCCAAACGCGGGGAAATCAACCCTACTGGGTATACTGACCAACGTGAATCCGAAAATTGGAGCATATGCCTTCACTACGAGGGTTCCGAATCTTGGAATGATGCACTACAAATACCGTGACATAATTCTCGCTGATATACCGGGAATTATCGAAGGAGCTTCGCAGGGTGCCGGTCTGGGGGATAAGTTTCTCAAACACATCGCCAGGACCGCAGGTCTCGCGGTGATGATCGACCTTTCGGAAGGGGATATTGAAAAAACATACAGGGTCGTTCTGAAGGAACTTGAAGAATACGCTCCCGAGATGTTGAAAAAACGACGGGTTGTGATAGGGACAAAGACTGACCTTCCCGACACGGAAGAAAATTTACGGCTTCTGAAGGATATCGCGCAGGACTCGCGGGTAATCGGTTTTTCCTCCTATGAACCGACGGGTCTTGAAGAGGTCCGGGACTCCTTTTATGAGATCGTCTCAAGGAATGTCGGGGAAGACCAACAGTGAAAACCGTCATCCTCGGAGGGACCTACAACCCGGTTCATATCGGACACCTTTATATAGCCGAAGAGGTCAAAAACCAGTTCGGGTTCGAGCAGGTTATTTTTGTTCCCTCCAATATTCCCGCGCATAAAGACCATGATCCATGTACGGACCCGGAACATCGGCTCGAGATGCTGAAGGCCGCTACGGAAAAAAGTGATATTCTGGTAGATGATTGTGAAATCCGACGGGGGGGAATCTCCTATTCATACAAAACTATCGAGTATCTGTGCAATCGATATTCCATTGAAGGCAAGCCCGGTATGGTCGTTGGTGATGATCTGGTGGAAGGCCTCCCGTCGTGGAAGCGATGGGATCTTCTTCAGTCGAAGATCGAGCTGTTCATTGCCCATCGCTTGTATCGGGAACGGGTGGATTGTGTCTATTCCCACAGCTACATCGACAATATTGTATTACCCATCTCCTCCAGTGATATTCGGGCACGGGTTATGAGCGGACGGACCTTCAGGTATCTTGTTCCGGAAATGGTGTATGATATTATTGAGCGTGAGGACTTGTATCGAGAATGCTAGAGAAACGGAGTGTACGACGATATATACGGGAAAGACTCAGTCTTGGGAGATACCTTCATTCGCTACGGACAGCTGAAACGATTGGAGATCTCATAGTTCGGCTCGGTTCGACCGCCGATAGCAGCCCGGGCGCTCGGGAAGATATGACCGGGATGGAAATTTCAGGGCTTGGGGAACTTGCGGGACTGGCCCATGATATGGCCAGGGAACTCCCCTCAGATAGGATCAGAAATATTGCCGAAGCTGACCTTTCTCCGATATTACCCGAGGAGGTTTCCAACCCGATACTCCTTCATGGCAGGGCTGCCGCCGTTTTGATGAAAACAGAGTGGGGAGTTGAGGATGAATCCCTGCTTCAAGCGGTACGTTGGCATACCACGGGAGATGTGGGGATGGGGCGTCTCGGGATGCTACTGTTTCTCGCCGATTATATAGAACCGGGACGACCGTACATAGATGAAGATTTTCGAGAACGGGTCCTGTGCAGGGGGAAGCTCACCGATATGATGATGGTAGTTCTGGAAGACCAGTGTGAACACAATAAAAAGCTGGGACGCAAAATATCGAAACGTACCGAGAGGTTGATTACTGCGTTACGGGAGGATCGTTGTGCGGTCGTTCAAGCTGGATAGATCGATTTTTTTTCTGCTTTTGATTCTCGTTGTCCTGGGTGTTGGTGGGTCCTTTATCTATTCCCGACTCAGAACGGATTCTATTGCCGCGGCTATAGATGAGGATCGTACCCTTTCTTTTCTGTTAATGGTGAAGGAGGGTGAAGAAGTCCTTTTCAGTCAGGCCGTGTTCTACCAGTACGGAACGGGAAAATGCGCCTTTTTTGATATTCCCGGCAATGTCGCGGTTCTCAACAGGAGTGAGAATAAAATAGGACCTCTTCAGGACGTATACGCAGGCTCCGGCTCTGATGTGTATATTGAGGACGTTGAGACACTTCTTGGAACGGAGCTCGATTATTTTATCTCCATGGAAAAAGAAAATTTGGTTAACCTGGTTGATCTCTTCGAAGGGATAGATATTTTTATTCCCAATCCGGTTGAATTCCAATCCGAGGATATGCTGATATTGCTTCCCTCCGGCAGTGTTACCCTAGATGGGACAAAAGCGGTGGTGTACGCTACTTACAGGGAATCACAGGAAAGGGAAACTGAGATTGTCGGAAGACGTCAGAAAATTTTACAGGCCCTGTTCAAGAAAATTGGGGACATGAGCAGCTATATGCAAAACGACGGGGTACGGGAGATTCTCTCTCAGAATATTGACGCGAATATTTCAAACCGTGCGTTGTTTTCTCTTCTAGGATCATTCAGGAATCTCGATTATGACCAAGTTGTGTTTCAAAAAATCCTGGGAAACGAACGTCAGGTGGGTGAAGATTCTCTTTTGTTTCCTTATTATGAGGGCAAGTTACTCAAGGAGACGACCCAGCAGACTCTTATATCACTTAAGAACAAAGAAGTGGTAAGCACCGATGAGCTGAATGTAACTCTGGAGATCCTAAACGGTACTACACAGGGAGGATTGGCGGGAAGAACGTCCCAGGTTTTCAAGAGTTTTGGATATGATGTGGGTCGGGTAGGGAACGCGGAGACCCAGGATTATGAAAAAACGCTTGTGATCAGTCGGTATGGCGCGATGACCGCAGCACAGCAAGTGGCGAATATCATCCAATGTAAGAACGTAGAGAGTAGAAGCGAGATAGAACTGGATCAGGAAGACAGAATTCCTGGATCTGATTTAATAGACGTAACCATAATTTTAGGGAAGGATTTTGATGGTAGATACTGTAAGGACTAAAGAGATCGCGGTAGAAATCGGTAGATTTCTAGATATGCACAAAAGCGAGAATACCGTAGTGATTGACGTGAGTGAGCAAAGCAGCTGGACGGATTATTTCGTCATCACCACCGTAAATAGCATGGGACATCTGAAGGGGCTTGCCAAAAATATCAAGAATTTCCTAACCGAAAGAGATATACCCATTCTCCGGCGCCACAAACGTATCGCCGATGACGGTTGGGAGCTGATAGATTGTGGATTTTTGGTTATTCACCTGATGAATAAGAAAGTCAGAGAATTCTATGACCTGGAAAAACTCTGGTTTAACGGCGAAAGGATGTATCAATCACCTTCATTTAAGGAGTCTCCTTCACAGGAAGATGAAC
>CAZJIN010000072.1:0-9192 GCA_964545955.1 uncultured Sediminispirochaeta sp. | reverse complement strand
CTTCCTTCAATTGCGCTTTGTGCAGGATTTCGGCAATATTGTTTGTAAAAATTGCCAGTTCATCCAGATCGGAGGGGGACACATTTTCCTTGCTCCGGGGCTTATCAGCGGCGACGATACCGATGATTTTGTCATTTACCACGAGGGGAGCTATAATAAAGGAGGTTACGTTGAAATTGCTCAAAATACGGTTTCCCCTGCGAAGGCCCGCGGACTCGGGATTTTTGATGAATATGGGTCGTCCCTGTCTCGCCGCGCGGGCCAGGATATTCCTCTCCCGATTCAGAGAAATCCGGTAATCCTTCAGATACTTGTTGATATACAGGGGATCTTCACCTATGGCATACTTAAACTCGAGGTATTCGTCGCGGCTATCGGCCAGCATGATGATAGCACGATCGTACTTCAGCACCTCCCCCATGGATCTCATGGTGGCCTTTAAAATCTCATCCGTCTTGTGCTGGGACACCAGCATATTGGAGGCCACGTTGATCGCCCGGAGTTTTTCCACTTTGTCCGCCAACTGGTCGTTGAGCCGGTTCACTTCATCGTATTTTTTTTTCAACACCAGTTTATCGTTCTCAATCTGCTCGAGGGCTGAGAGAAGCTGACTTTTTCGTGTCCTCAAACTGTTGAACCACTGCCATATTCCATTGTGGGTACTCTGAAAACTTACATTAAACTGACAATAGGGATCCCCCCTGAAAAAACAGTAGGGCTCGGAGACCTCCGCCGGTGGCAGGTTCCAAATAGTGGGAATGGCCGAGTAAATCCCCCGGTTGAAGGAACAGATATCCGAGGTGATTCCCCGATCAGCCTTCCAGTGGAGCCTCACCACCGCGTGCCGGGGAGAGCTGTAAACCGTCTCCACCACCTTGTTGGTGTTGAACTGTGAGTTGATCTGGTTGATTCTTTTCAACAAGCCCGATGGGCCACCGAAGGCGTGAAGGAAAAGCTTCTGAATGTAGCCGAAGTGCCTTCTTGCGATCGACTCCATTCCTATTGAAAAAGGGGCGTTCTCATCATTGAGGATTTCCTTCGCGTTTTCGAATATCTTCACCGTCAGTTCATTGGTCACCCAGTTGTTTTCATCGGTCAGGACCTCAACGGGTTTCTCGATATTCGCGTAAACCCCGGGAAGATCCTTGAAGAGGAGATCGATTTGCTTTGGCACACGACTGTGCACATATTCATATACCGCCTTCACATTGAGGCAGCTCACTTCGTTGTGGACCTCTTTTCCGGCAGAGGAGCGATATGTTCGTGTCGCTTCAACAGCACTCTTGTAAGGCATAGGGTTTTAGCTCTCCATCTTTCCTATCGGCAAGTCATATCCATAAACCTTAACCTGGAATCTAAAACTTTTGCATTAATTTTACAATTCTTGTACTATATTTCTCCAGTTTCTTCAGATCAACGTCGTATCCCATGTTCCTCTCACGGAGTACGGGTGCTTTGCCGCGCAACCCGAAGGTATAATCACCGGTGGTGATATTATCCGACAGGAGAAAACCGTCAAAAGAACCATCGACATACTCCGGATTCCCCATGAGAGCCGCCGCAGCACGCCCGGCCATGGATAGAATTCCCGTTTCACCTACGTGACACCCGAGCTGGTAACGGAGACCATTGTGATCAGCCCGTTTTGAGAGTTCAAGAACCCGCAGGAGTCCTCCGTTTTTTGCCAGCCTCAGGTTCAGCATACCGAAGGTCCTGTTCACACCAATGGCATCCACATCCGAGAAGGTTACCGCCGATTCATCGGCCACGTATACCACGGGAAAATCACCGGATGAATCCTTCAGGGCTTGCATACCCTTCTCATCCGGCCCCAGGGGTTCCTCCACCAGAACGACACCGTATTCGGAAAGTAAGCCAAGGGACCCGATTGCCTCTTCCACGGTCCAGCCACAATTCACATCAACCCGTATATCAAACCGGTCACCGAAGATTTTTCTCGCAGCGCCCAGGGTTTTTCTGTTGTACCCTTCCTCCCCTGAAAGCTTGATGCGCATATAGGGAATCTCCATCTTTTTGTAGGCGTGAAGCATCTTCCCCAGGGCGGCTTCGGACAAAAGGGGAAGCACCCCCCCATACCGTAGTTCTTCCCGCAGGGGCGGTTCACCCAGCAACGTGTAAAGATCGACTTCCTCCCTCCTGCAAAGAAAATCGAGGGCAGCCCCCTCCAGAGCCGTCAGAAGGGGAAGGTCCTGCCGAGTCCAACCCGGGGCAAGCACTGCCTCCCTTAGTCTCTCAGGATTCAACGAATCACCGTCCTTGCCCGTCACCATCGGAATAAGTTCTCCGAATCTTTCGGCAATAGCACCGATATCCTCGAACACACCGTCCAGGTCGTTCACGTATTCCCTCAATACCGTCTCACCGAAACCACTGTGAACGCCGTCGGTAATTCGCAGCACCAGGGAATCACAGGACGAACGGCTCGCCATGGAGTGGGACAAGGTCATTTTAAAGGGGATATTCAGGGCATACAGATCAGCATTCAGAGTCGACATTGAATAACTTCCTTTCGATTTTAAGAATGGTGTGTCCGGACCATTTTAACCCGACACCGTATTAAAAGAAAGCGGAATTCTCGAGTATACTGTGTATACACTCAGTAAGCGCATGGGCACCCCGGGGGGGAGCCCCGAGCCCTTCGAAGATCTAATTCTTTTGCGTTACACTGTTACTATACTTCCCTCGGATCAAGGGCTTCGGTCCAGGGCCCCTTCTTAAGATAGAGGAGTCCCGCCGCCGCGGTTACCATATTCGATACGAACATGGCCCACCAAATCCCCCCGGCCCCTACGGCCGTCATGAAGCAGAGAATATAAGCCACGGGGACCCGCAGAAGCCACAGTCGCGCGATACTGAGATACATCACCGGTCGGGTGTCACCGGCCCCCTGTAGCGCCCCGGTGACCGCGTGAAAGAACCCGAAGAAGACCACCGACGGCGCGACTACCCGAAACAGTTCCGCCCCGTATCGCATGGTTTCCGGGTCATCCACAAAAAACCTGATGAAAGAACTGCCATAGAAAAAAGTAAGGGTCATCGCGGGTAGCAGGAAAGCCTGTATCACCAGTATGCTGAGGACCACCGCCTCCCGGGCCTTTTTCACATCACCGGCACCCAGGTTCTGTCCTACCAGGGTCGTGGTGGCCCTGGAGATACCCATCGCCGGCATATTGAACATGCTGATGAGACGATTTCCCACACCGAATGCGGCGATCACCGGCGTACCGAAGGAATTCACGATCCCCTGGAGCACGGTAAAACCGAGGGCGGACACCGCCTGTCCCATTGAAGAGGGCAGACCGATCCTCAGTAAGAGGCGTATAGCCCTTCGATCGGGGCGCATATTTCCGAGGGTGAGTCGCAGACCGTATCTTCCCCTGAACAGAACGACGAAGGCGATGGTGGAACCGATCCCGCGAGCCAACACCGTTGCGTAGGCGGCACCCCTCACACCGAGGGCGGGAATATTTCCCACACCGAAAATCATAATCGGATCAAGGGCGATGTTCAGCGCGACGGTGAAAACCTGCAATACCAGGGGAACAACGGTACGTCCGATCCCCTGCATTGTGCTTTGAAGCACCAGAAAACCGAACATGAAGGGCAAACCCGCAAAAACAATATAGAGATAATCAAGGGTAAAGGCGTAGACACTCTCCGGTGTTTGCAATAGCTTCAGCAAAGGTCCGGCCAGGAAAATCCCCGCTACGGACAGGAACAGTGCGATTATCACAAGAACGGTTGTGGTCTGCCCCACATAAAAATTGACCCTTTCCCCGTCGCCCCTCCCCCAGGCCTGGGCAATCAGGGTGGTCCCGGCCATGGACAGACCTATACCAAAGAGAATCAGAAAGAAAATGATGGGAAAGGCGATGGTGGGTGCCGAGAGTTCCTCCGCCCCCAGTTTTCCAAGGAAAAACGCATCAGTGAGGTTGTAGAAGGTCTGCACCAGGTTTCCCGCCATCAGAGGCAGGGCTATGAGAAACAAGCGTTTCAGCTGACTTTTTTGCATCGGTGATCTCTTTCCGGTCCTTATGTGATTCTCCGCAATCTTATCAGGTCCCCCACACTCTGGGAAGTAGAAGTCCCCCTCTGCGTTGATGTGCCCCCCCTGAGCGGGATTATTTTGACTCCGTCATCTCAGCCGCCTTTCATCAAATTTTCATCCTTGCATCCACGAAAAAATGTATTACACTTAGGACAAGACCTAAAGCGGGAGTGGGGGAATGAAAATCATAGTTGGCCACAACAATATGGACCTTGATTGTATCGGTTCCATCGTACTTGCGAAATACCTCTACCCGGAGCATATTCCGGTAAAGAGCAGGTTGATCCATCCGGTAGCCAGGAAGGTGCAAAACCTTTACCAGGGGACCCTGGATTTCATCAACCCCCAGGACCTCAGGGGAGAACACATCGATGAAATGGTCATAGTCGATGCGCGAACCGAGAGTCGTGTAAAGGAATATTTTGAATATATCAACAACGACAATATCAAAGTTGTGATCTATGATCACCATCCGGGAGATGAAAACAGCTTTCCCGGCGCGACCATTCACGAACGCCCCTGCGGTTCGAACACATCGCAGATTGGATTTGAATTGATGAACCGGGGAATTTGTATATCCCCTGAAGACGCCACTATCGCCCTTACGGGGATCTACGCCGACACCGGCAATTTTACCCATGAAAATGTGGGAGAAATAGATTTCGATGTAGCTTCTTTTCTCCTGGAATCCGGGGCTTCCCTCAATATTGTAAAAACCCTGCTCATACCGCTTTCGGAAAAACATCAGATCACCCTGTTTCACGAACTTCTGAATCGCCTTGAATACAGCACCATTCACGGCCACAGGGTCATCACCAGCTACTGGGAGATCGAGACCGAGGCATCAGGTCTCGGCGCGGTGGTGGAAAAGGTGTTCGAAGTGGAAAACCAGGATGTGTATTTCGCCCTTTTTCATTTCAAGAAAAAAAACAAAACCCTCATCATTGCCCGAAACCACAAGAAAAACATCCATCTCAACGAAATACTGAAGGACTTCGGTGGGGGCGGTCATGAAAAAGCAGCCTCCGCGACGGTAAAAAACCAGAATGGTCAGGTCGTCTACGCGAAACTGCTGGGTCATCTCGATCGGCTGCTCATCCCCGCCGTTACCGCCGAGGAGATTATGAGCAGTACCGTCGACGTCATCGAACAGTCGGTCACCCTGCTCGACGCGTCGATTTTTATGGAAAAAATCTCCCACACCGGTCTGCCGGTAGTCAAAGACGACCACAATCTTATCGGTTTCATCACCCTGCGGGATATCATGAAGGGCCGCAGGGCTGAACAGATGAACGCCCCGGTGAGCGCGTATATGAGTCATCAACCGGTGTGCGCTTCCCCCTCCGCTACGGTCAGGGAGATTGAAGAACTGCTCTTTAGCCATAATATAGGACACCTACCGATTGTTGAGGATAAGAAAATAATCGGTATCGTGACCCGCACAGATTATCTGAACCACAAGCGTTCACAAACAAACCTTCGTCAGGAGGTCATGGAGGAGATGGGGATCAAGGTAAAGGAGCCGATCGGTTCGTACTGAGCACATCAACACCCCGAAAAACAGCGAATGCGGAAACGAACAGCCCACCGAAAGTCCGTGGTGAGCTGTCCCCCTACTCCAGATATCCCCGCTTCGGCATAAACTTGCATTCCATTAAATACTCCCCCGCCTTCGCTAGTAAGGAATCGGGAATCCTCCTTCCCGAATGGGTCAGAGGTGGCCTTTGTTTTTTTCCATGAATACCGTAGGCCATCCAGTGGTCTACCGCCTTATTCGCGTTAGCAAAGGGATTCCCGAAGGGAAGACCCGCCGCGGCTTCAAAGAGTGCCACTACTACCCCGCTCAACAGCCCGGAAAGTGTCCTTGCTTCGTCAATCGCGGTCTTCCCCGCGGTACTTCCCGATTCTCTCTCCGCGGCCTCACTTAAACCGATGATCCGTGCCAGTTGCGGGGCGAATCCATTAGCCGTACTCAACAGAAAACCATCGTAGGGCCCCCCGGCAGCACGATACCAGCGGCAGTAATCCCCCTCGGCACCCCTGACAAGAAAAAGATCATCCGGAATATCTCCACTTAGAGCAACCCGGTCATTCCCGCCGGTGTCCTTGAACAGGTAAAAATTCGCGTATTCCTCCGCCAGCTGTCGGGCAGAGTCAGGATCGATTTCGTTCTCCGTGATCTGCGGAAGCTGGTAAAGGGCGGTAGGTAAACCCAGATCCAGAACTCCCGCCAGTTCTTCGCGAATAAGCTTTTGTGGGAGATCCGCGCCCTTCGGCGCCGTGACCGTCACTCCACAGATTGGATCATCCCCGTCAAAACGATACCGGTCGATCATGGCTTTCACCTGCCGAATTGCGGCACCCCGTTCTGTCTCAAGGACCCCCACCAGCAGGCGACCCCCCAATTCATCCAGAACAGGAACCAGCAAATCGATCAGAACAGGTCTTTCCTCCACGGTCATCTCCCATCCGTCACCGGTAGAACCCGGCGCGAGAAACGCCCCCACGTACGGCCTCAGGGACTGCACATGGGCGTACATGCGATCGGAATTAAAGCCCCCGTCCTCCCTGTAATGACTGATCAGAGGACACCACAGCCGTGGTATTCCATCCGCAAAAAAACGCGCGCCAATTTCACTTCTTTCCATACCTACCTCCAGCTTATGATCACATAGTAGCTGTTTTGAAGGGTTTTAGCAATTAATACGATAGAGACTTCCCATACCCCTTCCTACCCCTATCCGACCCGGCCTGCCCAAAAAGCTCCATCGGAATTATGTATTCACAGTTCCATCACAATCCTTTATAATAAAGTCATGAATATGCCTTTACGACCCTTTGGAAAGCTCGGCTGGAGTGTTTCACCCCTGGGGTTCGGGACTATGCGCCTTCCCGTCCTGGATGTTGATGAAAGCAGGATCGATGAAGACCTCGCCGGGGAGATGATGCACCGGGCTATCGACAGCGGGGTCAACTACGTGGATACCGCCTACCCCTATCATGGGGGAAAAAGCGAGGAGGTGGTTGGAAGAATCCTGCGACAGGGCTATCGGGATAAGGTCAAATTGGCCACGAAGCTGCCCATATGGGATGTAAAGGAGCAGGATGATTTTTTTCGAATACTGGATATACAGCAGGAACGCCTGCAGGTCGACACCATCGACCTTTACCTTTTTCACGCCCTCAATACCGGCCATTGGGAGAAAACAAAACAGCTCAAACTCATGGATGCGGCGGAAAAGGCCCGACGGGAGGGAAGGATCTTCCATATCGGATTTTCCTTCCACGACTATCTTCCGGTTTTCCGTCAAATCCTCAAAGAGTATGACGGTTGGGATTTTTGCCAGATCCAGTACAACTTCATGGATACCGAGTACCAGGCAGGTCGCCGGGGATTGAAACTGGCGGCGGAGAAAAAACTCGCGGTAGTGGTAATGGAACCGCTTAAGGGCGGACAGATTGCCTCTCCCCCACCCGAAGGCGTTCTTCCCCTGTGGCGTGAACTCGGGATTGATCCGACGGACGGCCGAAACAGCCATGTGAGGGCCGCGCTGCAGTGGTTGTGGGATCAGCCGGAGGTTTCGGTGGTACTGAGCGGCATGTCGACGATGGAACAGGTGGAACAGAATATCGAGAGCGCCCTGATCGCCGCTCCGGATATCTATACCAGGAAACAACGTGGTATTTTTTCCAGACTCAAGGATGAATACGCGAATCTTCGCGTGGTTGACTGTACCACCTGCGGTTATTGTATGCCCTGTCCCTCGGGGGTGAACATCCCCCGTATACTTTCAATCTACAATGAAATCAACATCTATGGGGATGAGCACCAGCCGAAACGCGTCTACAACGAGGTGTTGAAACCTTCGGAGAGGGCTGATAATTGTATCGAGTGCGGAGAGTGCGAAGAGAAGTGCCCCCAGGGGGTCCCCGTCATCCAGGCACTCAAGGACGCCCATCTCCGACTACTGAATCGCTAAACAAGGAGAGAGGAGAGCTCATATGCGCGAATGCACACAGACTAAAAACGCGGTTCACTGTAACTGCACTTATCCCTGCAGCCGAAAGGGACTCTGCTGCGAATGCCTCACCTATCACCGCGGAATGGGAGAATTACCGGCCTGTTATTTTCCGCCGGACATCGAGTCCGGTTATGATCGATCGGTGGAGAATTTTATCCGGGTAGTCAAGAAGCGGGGAAGCGCCTACCTGAGAAGCCTGTGAAAGCAAATCCCAGTCCCGGTGTCCATTGATCCCCCTCCGCTCTAGGGGGAAAAAGCCTCGGCCCTGGAACTGATAAAGTCTTCCAACTCAACGGGATTGATGTGAAAGACCTCCCGCAAAGTACTGGTTTTCTCAGCGGCCCCACCTTTTTTCACATTCCGATAGATAAGAGCCGTCACAAGTATGAATCCGAGGGAATTTCCAAGCTCTCTGCGATAGCGATAGAATTCCCGATAACCGGGAGCCCGGTAGGAGATACTTCGGCCTGTCTCCTCTGAAAGCATCGCCGCAACCTCGGAATAACTGAAGGAAGCTTCACCGGTTAACTCATACCCCCTGTTCAGATGGGCGGAGGTACCGACACACTGTACCGCTGCTGTGGCAATATCATCCACCGCGATAAAACTGGTCCGACCGTCTCCGGCGGGAATTATCAACTCGGAACGGTACTTGATCTCATCCCGGTGAGTGGTGATGAGGTTTTCCATAAAAAAACCGGGACGCAGAAAGGTATAGCCAATTCCACTTTTGAGGATATATTTTTCTATCCTGTGGTGGGGCACCAAACGGTTCCGTTCCGCCCCCTGTAATGACAGGAAAATAATATGTCCGATTCCCGCCCTGCCGCAGGCATCGATGAGTGGAAAAATATACCGTTTCACCTTAGAAAGAGAGGGAGGTCTGACCAGGATGAGGGTATCCATCCCCTCCAGGACCTTTTCATAGGTGGAAGGATCGAGAAAGTCAAATCTCCGCGCTTCCACGGCGGGATCTTCTATGAGAAAACTGACCCGCTCCGGATTGCGAGTTCCGGCATAGAGTCTGAGATCGCTTCGTCCACGTAATCTGCGGTATACGGCGTAACCGAAATTCCCGGTGATTCCAGTGATCAGAATATT
>CAZJIN010000071.1:0-9266 GCA_964545955.1 uncultured Sediminispirochaeta sp. | reverse complement strand
ACCAGGGACTTGTCGACGGCGGCGATTATATTAAAAAGCTCGACTGGGGATCGGTGGGCGGCATTATCCACAGGGGCGGTACCGTTCTCGGTACCGCCAGATCAAAGGATTTCAGGGAACGGGAGGGTCTCGTCAAAGCTGCCTACAACCTTGTGCAAAAAGACATTACCAATCTCATCGTCATCGGCGGCGACGGAAGCCTTAGTGGGGCTAACGAATTTCGTTCTGCCTGGCCGGAACTTCTCAAGACCCTGGTGGAACGCGGAAAGATTGACAAAAAAACCCGGGAGAATCACCTGGACCTGAAATTGGTGGGATTAGTCGGGTCTATAGACAATGATATGTTCGGGTCCGATATGACAATCGGCGCAGACTCCGCGCTTCATCGAATCACCAACGCAATAGACTCCATCACAAGTACCGCTTCGAGTCATCAGCGGGCTTTCGTAGTTGAGGTAATGGGTCGAAACTGCGGGTACCTTGCACTTATGAGCGGCCTGGCTTCGGGTGCCCAGTGGGTACTTATACCGGAAGCCCCTCCGGAGGTCGATAACTGGGAAGACCGAATGGTTGAGGTTATGCGTGAAGGGCGCGATGCCGGCCGCAGGTTTGGCCTGGCAGTGGTTGCCGAAGGCGCGAGGGATAGAAACGGCAAACCCATCACCTCCGAATATGTGGTGAACGTTCTCAAGGAGCGACTCACGGAGGACACCAGGCTCACCATACTCGGACATGTCCAGCGCGGGGGATCTCCCAGCGCCTTTGACCGTTATTTCAGCACACTCCAGGGATTCAAGGCGGTGGAGACTATCAAAGGAATGGACCCGAAGGGTCCCGCCCTACTCATCGGAATGCGTCACCACCGGGTTTTCGCCTCGCCCCTGATGGAAAGCGTTCAGAAGACCCGGTCTCTCGCGGGTATTATCAAAGAAAAGAACTACCCCCTTGCCTTGGAGATGCGCGGTGGAAGCTTCGCGGACTCCTTCGATACCTTCCGTACCATGTTGAGTGCCCTTCCCCGCAAGCCTGTTGAAAAAAGCCGACGACTAAAAATAGCAGTACTCCACGGCGGCCCGCCCGCTCCCGGCATGAATACCTGCGTGCGGGCCGCGATAAGGATTGGTCTGGACAGAGGACACTTGATGTACGGTGTACGGAACGGTTTCGAGGGATTGATTGACAATTCTATTCACGAAATGTCCTGGATCAGTGTTGACGGATGGGCGTCTCAGGGCGGCGCAGAACTGGGAACAAGCCGTACCATACCCACAGTTGATGATCTTCCCGTTATTGCCCGCAATCTTCGGGAAAAGGGAATCAACGCCCTTCTTATGACGGGGGGCTGGGACGGGTATGTCGCGGCCAATTTTCTCCATACCCGGCGGAACCGTTATCCCGAGTTCGACATTCCCCTGGTCTGCCTCCCCGCTTCAATCAACAACAATCTCCCGGGCTCCGAGATCAGCATCGGCTCGGACACTGCCCTCAACACCATTATGGAATCGGTGGACAAGATTAAACAATCCGCCGTCGCGTCGCGCAGGGTTTTTGTGGTTGAGGTGATGGGAAGATACTGCGGATACCTCGCCCTGCTCAGCGCAATTTCAATGGGAGCGGAAAGGGCGTACCTCCATGAAGAAGGGGTCACCCTTCAGGACCTTCAAAGGGATATTCAGGGACTGATAAAAGACTTTCAGTCCGGCAAAAGACTGGGCCTCATGATACGGAATGAGAACGCGAACCCCTTCTACTCCGCCGATTTTATGTGTTCCATCTTTGAGGAGGAGGGAAAAGAATTCTACGACGTAAGAAAGGCAATCCTTGGACATCAGCAAAATGGGGGCAACCCCAGTCCTTTCGACAGGATACAGGCTACCCGATTGACCAAGAGGACTATGGAAAAACTCTTTGACGAATGCACGAAAATCGGCCCCCAAAGCTACTTTTGCGGCCTTGAAAACGGTGAGGTTGTGTTTCACGAGCTTGAAGAGTTCTATCAGATGGTTGTCGCGGACCTGCAACGCCCCCTGGAACAATGGTGGATGGAACTGCGACCGGTGGCAAGGATGCTGGCCTCCGAAGTGATCAGATAATGATTCCGGGAGGGCCTGCGCCCTCCCGGTTGTGTATCAGGAATCTCCCCTCTTGACCATCCCTTCGATTTTTTCCATCAAACCCTTCATATCCGCCAGATCGAGAGGAAGGACAAGATTGGTTCCCTTTTGCGCGAGTTTTGATAGTTCACCTATGAATCCCTCGGCTACCCTGAGGGCCAGGGCATCCTCGCCACCGGCGGTTTGGACCGATTCGGCGACCCTGCGAAGCCCCAGCGCGGTGGAACGGGCGAGGGAGGTGATCTCGCTGGCGCGTCCCTCAGCCTCGTTGATCATTTTTTCTTTTACCCCCTCGGAACGGTTGATTGACTCCTCCTGTTCCGCCTGGGAATAGTTAATCTGGGATTCCATTTCGCCGAGGCTTCGGGCTATGGCCGCGCGTTTCTCTCTCTCGGCCTTCATTTGCACTTCCATCGCCTCGAGAATCCCAGGGGGCACGTTGATGTTCTGTATTTCGTACCGTGAAACCTTGACGCCCCAGGCATCGGAAGCCTCGTCCACGGCCTTTACCACCTTGCCGTTGATCGACTCCCGTTCCTCGAAGGTCCGGTCAAGTTCAAGACGTCCGATTACCGATCGCATGGTGGTCTGGGCCAGTTGAATGGTGGCATATCGATAGTTCGTAATACCGTAGCTGGCCCTTCGGGGGTCCACTACCTTCATGTACAACACACCGTCCACCCGGACCTTCACGTTGTCCTGGGTAAAACAGTCCTGGGCGGGAACGTCAACCGCCTGTTCCTTCATATTGTGTTTATAACGCACCTTTTCTATAAATGGAAAAAGAACGTGAAACCCAGCTTCCAGGGTTCTCGAGTATTTTCCCAGACGTTCCACCACAAGGGCGGTCTTGGCGGGAACAATTCTCACACTCCTGACCAGCACCACCAAAACGAGAAGACCGAAAAGCCCTGCCAGAATTATTAAGGGTAGAAAGGGATTCATAGGGCACCTCCGTTCTTTCCGCTTTTCCCCGACACATTGGCGAGTCCTGGGGTGACCGTATCCACAAGCGCCTTCAGCTGTGCAAGATCGTTGGGAAGAACCGACGTGTGGGCGTTTTCAATAATGGCACCGAACTGGGATGTATATTGCTCTGCAAGGCGCAGGGCCATCGCGGCTTTGCCCCGGGGTTGTTCCAGTGCTTCGGCAACCATTTTCAGACCTTCCGCTGTAGCTTCACTGATAATTTCTATTGCCCTGGCCTGTCCTTCCGCCTCGTTGATACGTTTCTGCCGCTCCCCCATGCTCAGGTTGATGGAGGACTGACGTTCGCCTTTTGAAATATTGATCCTGGCGGTTTTTTCACCTTCACTGGAGAGTATACCGGCTCTCTTTTCCCGCTCCGCGCGCATCTGCTGCTCCATCGCCAGTTCTATGGTCTCGGTGGGACTGATGTCCTTTATCTCGTAGCGGCTGACCTTTATTCCCCAGGGATCCGAGGCTTCATCCACCGCCTTCACGATCGCGTCGTTGATCTCATCTCTTTCACTGAAGGTGCGATCGAGCTCCAGCTTGCCTATTTCGGAACGCATGGTTGTTTTTGCCAGCTGGGCGGTGGCGTAGCGGTAGTTGTCTATTCCGTAGCTCGCCTTTCCTGGATCCATAACCCGCAGGTAGAGAAGGCCGTCCACGGTGACCTGTACGTTGTCACTGGTGATACAGACCTGGGGATCCACGTCTATCACCTCCTCCTTCAGGACCTGTTTGTAGGCAACCCTCTGTACGAAGGGAATCACCAGGTGAAGCCCCGCACCAAGGGTGCTCCTATATTTTCCAAACTGTTCTATCACGTACGCCTCCTGCTCCGGCACAATCCTGATCAGTTTGAAAAAGACGATGATCACCACCGCCGCCAACACATAAGATAAGAATACGTTCATAGTTCCTCCTGTTCAATCTTGAGATCTTCGTCGAAGGTCTCCGTCACTACGAGGGTGATTCCGTCCTGTTCCACAATCGACACACGATCTCCTGGTGTGAATGTCTCCGTGAGGCTGACGGCCTTCCAGCTGGTGCCCCGATAACGCACACGTCCGGCCTGGTCCGGAGAAATCTTCTCCAGTACTTCGGCGTGTTCCCCCACCGCATCGGTGGGCATGCGATTCAAAAGGGTCCCGCGAAAGAGGTTTCTAAATTTTTTTCTCAAAAAGGTAAAGGAAAAGATAGAAGCTGCCGCCCAGAACAACACCTGCCAGGCAAAACTGTCGGCCAGGGGCGGAAGCAGAAGAGAAACAAGGGCTACCAGCAGCCCTCCCATTCCAAAGAAAAAAACGGTAAAGCCAGGAATCACCATCTCCGATGCAATCAGCAGGAATCCAATGAATCCCCATACAAACCACGGACTGAACAAATCAGTTTCCCCCTTGTGTGAAAAGTGTAAAGTGTCCCGAAGCTTATTGCAATCAAAAAGTGGAGGAATCGGAGACTTATTGGCCCTACCTTCTCCACCTCATTATCGTTGAGTCATTTTTCCGTGACCAAAGGATATATGGAGAGTCCTCTGCCCAGCGCCTGTCCGTACCACTTCACAGGGAATATTCCTGTAGGTTTTCCCTTCGTAATCGAAGGTGATCTTGAGATCATCCCCCGCCCTGAACCGTTTTTCTGGATTCTCGATTTTGCAGCCCCCTGAACTCAGGTCAAGCATCCTGGTCTCGATATGCGCGGCGGTCTGTTCTATCGGCGCGATTTTCGCACTGATATTTACTTTTTTTCGCAGCTTTTTTCTCCTCTGAATCGGTATACTTTGATCAACCCGTAGACCTTCCCGCAGGCCGGCTTTTTTCTCAATACGTTCAATCACCGAGGCATCCACTTCGTGGTCTTCGCCGTAACTATCGAGAACGTCGTGGAGCACGTTGTAATCCGTCAGAAGGAGGTATTTTTTCTCCGGATACTTCAGGTGAAGGGACAGTTCTTCAAGAAAATCCACATCCTCTTCGCTGATCTGATATTTCTCACAGAGTTCCTCCCACTTTTTCTTCAGTCGTTCGTGGTACCGACGTTTCTCTTTCCTATGCCTCACCCTGTTGGCGACCACCAGCACACCGAAAAAACCGAAGATCACGGTGAAAAAAAGTGCGGTTTCCACCGGTGAGGTTTTTAGATCCCTCATAAAAAGCTCTCTGATAATTCTATTCAACTCTTCCATATATAAAAAGTAATACTAATACCGATGATTGTTTAGTCATTTTTTCGGAGAGATTCGGCGCCCCATGAGTATGATCGGTGGAACGCCGCGGGTGCGATCGGTGTCCCCATGAGTATGATCGATGGAACGCCGCGAGTACGATCGGTGTCCCCGCGGGCAGTGAAATCTATTCGGCCACGGACCGAATCTCCCCTTGAAAGCATTTCGATTTATCACTACTATCGGGCCATAACCGAAATTTTTGTGTTTTTTAGAAAACAACAGTTTTAGAAACCAATTGGAGGATTCAATTATTTTATGAACCAAACAAAAAACCTTCAACACAACGACAATATAGGAATCATCAACCGGGGAGAAGCCGCCATCAGGTTCATCCGCGCGGTGAAAGAATACAACAACCTTCATGACACCAGTCTCAGGACCACCGCCTTCTATACAGCGAAGGAGGAATACTCCCCCTTTGTGAAAACCGCGGACAATGCCCTTGCCTTCACCGCTGTGCCTGGGTACGGAGAGAGTTCAGGAAGTCCCTATATGGACCATGAACTTCTTCTGCGGGCACTAAAATTGGCGAACTGTCAAGCGGTATGGGTCGGATGGGGCTTTGTTTCGGAGGACGCGGAGTTCGCGAAACTTCTCGAGAAGCATGATTTTGTTTTTCTCGGGCCGAGTTCCGGGGCAATGGCCCTCCTCGGTGACAAGATCAGCGCGAAAGAACTGGCGGAACAGGCGAATGTACCGATTCTTCCCTGGAGCCGAAAATCGATTACCTCCTTTGAAGAAGCGGCAACGGCGGCTGAAAAAATCGGCTATCCCGTCATTGTAAAGGCCGCCAATGCCGGCGGCGGAAGGGGAATCCGTTTTGTCAGAACCCCCGGGGAGCTTGAGGCTCAGTACAAATCGGCGCGGGAAGAAACTCTCAGAATCACGGGGAACGATGTGGTTTTTATCGAATACCTTGTGGAAAAGGGGCGTCACCTCGAGGTGCAGGTGCTGGCGGACCGTCACGGCAATGTGAACACCTTCGGAGTACGCGACTGTTCGGTACAGAGAAAAAACCAGAAGATCATCGAGGAAACCCCCGCCCCCGGTTTTGGGAAGGAGTTCATCTCCGATATGGAAGCTGCCGCGGGCCGACTGATTCATACGGCAGGATATACCGGTGCCGGTACGGTGGAGTACCTCTACGATATGAAGAGTGAACGCTACTTTTTTATGGAGGTGAATACAAGACTTCAAGTTGAACATCCGATCACCGAAACCCTCTACGGCATAGACCTTGTGAAAGGTCAGATTGAAGTCGCCATGGGCAACGTGGTCGACTGGAGGGATAAGAAGCCTACGGGAGCGGTAATCGAAGTTCGTCTCAACGCGGAGGACCCCGAGCGTGATTTCAACCCCGCCCCCGGGGTGGTGGAACTCTTCAAACCCCCCGCGGGACCTGGAATCAGGGTGGACTCCGGAATCGAAGAACATAGTGATATACCCTCCGAATTCGATTCAATGGTTGCGAAGATCATCGCCCACGGGTCCGACCGCCGAGAGGCCCTTTCGCGCTTGAAACGCGCCCTCGAAGAGCTCCGGATCAGGATAAAAAACGGGACTACCAACAGGGCCTTCCTGCTACACCTTCTCGACAACCCTTCGATCATAGCCGGAGGGGTCGGCACGGGCTTTGTTGAGGATCTGGTTCGCGAAGAGGTGAAGCATTGTGAGAACGAAAAGGTGGAACTCGCCCTCCTCGCGGGAAGTGTGGAGATGTATTTCCGTGAGTTCAACCAGGATTTTGTCAACTTTCAGGAACAGATCTCCCGCATTGGAAGGCCAAGACACCTGCCCGACTTACACGGCTATCGGGTAAGCCTTTCAGCCATGGGAAACTCCTACGAATTCCTGGTCAAATCCGTTGGGGATCATAGGTATCACATCAGCCGCGACGGAGAGGAAATCGTCTGCCGATACGTTGAGACTGAACAGGAATCGATTCTCTTTGTGGGGGAAAAGCGACACAACATCCTTATTGTCCCCCGCGGCGACGCCCTTCAATGTGAGGTTGACGGCTACCCGGTGCTCCTGGGGAGTGACTCCGGAGGCTACGTAAAAGCCCAATCCCCGGCTATTGTATTGAATATCAACGCAAAAGAAAACGACGAGGTCCGGAAGGGAGATGTACTTCTCGTTCTCGAGGCCATGAAGATGGAAATGCTTGTGGAGGCCCCCGCAGATGGTGTGGTGAAGGAAATATGTGTACACGATGGTGAGCAGATCGCCGCCGGTCAGTCCCTGGTTCTTCTTGAACTAGGTGAAGAGATCGAAGCATCCGGAGGCCCCCAACTCAATCCCGTCACCTTCACCCACGTCGTCAAAGACCCCGTTGAACGTTGGGAACTATGCAGACAAAACCTTGCCGCCCTCTTCCTTGGTTACGATACTGAAAAAAATCACGCGGACACCTTTGCACAGGTGGTGGATTTTGCTCGAACCCATACTGACTATACCGCCTCCGTGGTTCCTTTTTTTATTCACCTCTTAGAAATATACTCGGCGGTGGAAAAACTTTTCACCCGAAAAGAGCTGGATTCGGATCTTCTGGCCAGACCGATGACCTACCAGGAGATGTTAAGCCATTATTTCCGCCGCATCGGAGACCGTGAGAAGGGGCTTCCAGAAGAATTCCTCAGCGATCTGAATACCGCCGCTGGGAATTACCCTTCCGGTGGATATTCTGAACAGGAACAGATGAACTACGCCCTTTTCAACATTTTCAAATCCCATGGAAATATTGTAGCAAAACAGGAAATTTTAAAACAGATGTTCTTTACCTTCGAGGATATTGAGGTACCGGAGAAGTACCACCATGAACTCTCATCGGTCATCGACGGAATAGTTGCACTCTGTCAAAAGACCTCTCCCTCCATTGCAGATGCCGCCATGTCCGCTCGTTATCAGGTGATCGACAGGGAAAAACTTGAGAAGGTCCGCGCGAAAAATCATGGCGCTATTCAGTCCCTGGTCAACAAAATTTCAGAACAGGAAAATAACTTCAAAGAACCTGAAGAGATCATCGACGCGGTAATAGACGCAGGTCCGGATATCGTTTCCGAACTTGTAAAACTGGCGGTATCGGAGGACGTGAACAAAATCAAACGCTCTCTCAAACTTCTCGCCCTCAGGTTCAACAGAGACCGAGACGTAACAGAAGCCGAATATGTTTCAAGCGAGGGCTTTCATCTCTATCATATACAAGGAAGGGAGGGGAAAGAAAATTTTTCCGACATCACCGCGGTAATCCGTGAGAAGGACCTGAAGAAGGGGCTCCCCCTCGCAAGGTGGAACAAAAGCTGCGGTGGTACTGAACGGAAAGAGGTCACCCTTCTTGTCTATAGTGAATCCGGGGATGAAATCGATTCCCTGTATGAAATAGTCGGGTCTCTGGAACAGGTCGATTTCAAATGGCTCACCCTTGGAGTCTATGGAAAGGCCGGGCAGGACTTTTACCGACGATATGTATATGAGCACGGGTGGAAGGAATTCAAATTGGCCCGCGGTTTCAGCCCGCTTCAATATCGTGAATTGAGGGTCCACCGTCTGGCGAATTTTGACATGGATATCATCTACCGAAACGGGGGAGTTATCCTCGTCGAAGCTACAGCCCGGGCGAATCCAAAGGATATCCGCCTGGTCGCATTCGCCGATGTCTCCGAAGCCGAGCCTCAAACCGATAGCCGAGACGCCTTTCACCGCCTGATAATGTTTGAGACTCTCTACCGCGAGGCAGTCCTCGCAATGCGCTCGGCCCAGGCGAAATACCGATACCGCCTCCAATGGAACCGGATTGTCATACACAACCGGAACCTGTTGAAGATCAGAATCAGGGAACTGCGAAAATATGGACAGCGCCTCATGCACGCGGCCAGAGACCTCGGCCTCGAGAAGTTGATAGTCTATACACGACGCAAAAGTTGGAGTGAGCAAAAGGTCAGGGAACTCCAGCTCGA
>CAZJIN010000070.1:0-9319 GCA_964545955.1 uncultured Sediminispirochaeta sp. | reverse complement strand
GTTTTTTCCGATGCCCTCGCCCTCGGGGTGGAGGGGATTTTTCTCAAGGATATTGAACCGGACATCTTCGCCCAATCCCTGCGTATTATCGCCCGGGGGCTGCTCGTATACCACCCGGTACTGAAAAAGCAGCTTTCCGATAGTGCTCCGGAAAGGAAGCTGAACAGCCTGGCCGATGGTTTTGGACTGACTGAACGGGACCTGAGCCTTATCCGGCTTATTGCCGAAGGGCTAGGGAACAAGGGAATTGCCGACCGCCTCGGAAGCTCCGAGGGAACGATTAAAAACAGGGTCAGTTCGATCCTCGGCAAGATGGGCATGGAAGACCGGACCCAGATAGCGGTGTACGCAATCCGGAACAGACTGATCGAGGACCTCGACTGATCATGGCCGGGGCTGGCCGGGCCTGGATGCTCTTGGGCGGGCCTGGCTGGACAGTCGGACTGATCCTGTCTGGGACTGGATGATCCTGGCTGATCCGTCGGACTGAAGTGAGGTAAAACAACACAGTGGAAATGTCGGCCGCTCTGGGGCGGGAAATTTTTTATATAGAAGTATGGCACTTCGCGGCTCTCCTGGTGATCCTGGGAGTAAACAGCTGGTTTTATCGGAATGCCGAGAAAAACGGACTCTTCTACCGCTACCTGATGCTTCAGGGAGCGCTTCTGCTCTGGGTGATAAGCAAGATGCTCAAAAGCATTGCCCCCACGGAGACCCTGCGCTGGCTTGCCATCGTCAGCCAGTACCTGGGGGTCTCCTTCCTTGGTCCGCTTTTTTTTCTCTTTGCCTGGCGCTATGTATACGGCCGGGATTTGGCTATCGGCCGAAGGTTGATCCTCTACGGGCCGTCGCTTTTTTTCTTCATGGTAATGGCGTCCAACCCGTACCATCACCTTTTCTATGCCACCTACACCTTTTACCGTGATACCTTCGGTCCGCTTTTCTACGGATTATCGACCTACACTTACCTTCTTATTCTCGTTAGTACCCTGCTGTTTCTCCATGGAATGCGTCGTCACCATAGGGCCGGGTGGGCCGGCGCGTCCGGTAGGGATGGTGGGGCCGGCGTGCTGGACGCAGCAGGCACGACGGGCACAGCTGCAGGCAGGGCCGGAATGTCCGGCACATCCGGAGATCTCTTAGTCGCCCTGTCGGCGGTACTTCCCCTCCTGATCAATGCCGCCTATACCTATAACCTGTTCAAACAGCGATTCGACTATACCCCGCTGTTCATGACCCTTTCCCTTGCCTTTTTCGGATTAGCAGCCTTCCGTTCCCGCTTCCTTGGAGTCCTTCCCGCCGCCTGGAAAAGCCTTCTCATGGAACTGGAGGATCCGCTTATTCTCACCGGCCGCGGGGGGAAAGTGGGCCGGGTGATGAAACTTGCGCCGGGGACCAGGCCACAGGTGGAGATAGTCCAGGGTGGACGTACATACCGGCTTCACCGGGAAAAAAGAGGCCGTCGGAGAAGCCTCTATCACTATGTGGATGTGACGAGCATCGAGGAGTTGAAAAAAGCACTTGTAGAGAAGAACGGACAGCTGGAATCGGCAATCGAAGAAATCAGGAGACGGAACCGGAAGACCCTTGAACTGATGAAGGCGGACCTGCTGAACCGCTCGCGGAGGGAGCTTCATGATATTCTGGGCCACAGTCTCACCCAGGTGATCTACCTGCTTCGTCTGGAAAAACTGGAAAACTCTCTCCCGGCACCAAAGGACGGGGGGGCCGGGGGAAACAGATACGGTGGAGACGGGCACCGCAGCCTTATTCGAATCATACTCACCGACGGCCTCAAACGGCTGGAGGGAAGTCTCCGTGGTGAGGTACGGGAGGGAAACAGCCTCTCAATTGCCCTCGGCAGCCTGCTCAACTCTTTTTATCTGCCCGAGGTGTCCGTCGAATTCCTGCTCCGCGGAAACGAGCGTCCTCTTCCCGAAACACTTGTTGGAGAGCTTACCGGATGCTGCCGGGAGGGGATAACGAACGCGGTCAAACACGGAAAGGCCGAAAGAATCGACCTTGTCCTGCTCTACGGGAAAACTAAGCTCGCCCTTCTCATTCATGATAACGGCTCCGGCTGCACTGACTGCCATCGGGGAAACGGTCTCTCCCTTATGGAGGAGGGCCTCGCCCGATTCGACGGCAGCCTTGCAATCCGCAGCGAACCGGATGAGGGTTATCAGCTCACCATCCGGCTTCCCTATCCCGGGGCCCCGGAGGTGTCAGAACACAATACCGAAGTTCACTCCTCCGCTGACCCCGTTTCCGTCGAAACCGTCGTCGAAGCTTGAGGGCTTATCGATGGTATTCCCTTCATCATCCTTATACCCGTATCCTCCGGTATAGTAGCGCAGCAGCACATAGGAAGTGAAAGTGGTAACCACTCTCCTGATCTTTCGTCACTGCTTCAGGGTGACGAAAGAATACCTTCCGCCGGCCAAAAGGCACTTCCTTTGCGGCTGCGAATTTTCAACTATTTTAGAAAATCTGAAAAAAACAGAAAGAAAATCGTAAAGGGAGATATCAAGTGAAAACGATTAATGTACAAGCCGCGCGTGCGGCGGGAGGTACCATGAAAAAACTGTCGATTCTTCTCTGTGTTGTTGCTGTGCTGTCCGGATTCGCCCTCACAGCCCCGGGGGTTTTTGCCGAGACTGTCGCCTGCGATTATCAGCTGCCCGGGACGAAGCTGCACTTTGATAACATCGATCTGGCCCGTGGACAGGTTACCGCAGAGTTACACCCGGCGGGAGAAAGCGATTGGGCGGAGGGGGAACCGATTACCGTCAAACTCATTTTCTCAAATATAGCAGCGCTGCCTGAGTAGCGGCTTCAGCTCTCGGGGACATCAATCTTCACCGCCTTGCCGATGATCTCCCGGGTTTTTTCCCAGAGCTCAAGAGAAGCCAGGTCGGCGAGAGGTACCCATACGGCTTCGACGGCATCGTCGTCCGCCCGGGGTTCCCCGGACCGCCATCGGGCATAGAAGTCCACCAGGGTGTAGTGAAAACGGACGCGGCCTTCGGCGTCCGGGATAATCGCGTCGATCACTTCGAGGAATCGGGGTTCTTCGATTTCGATACCCGTCTCTTCACGGACCTCCCGCGTAGCGGTATCCGCGACCCTCTCACCGAGATGCTGTGAGCCGCCGGGAAGGCTCCACTCCCCCTGCCGGGGGGGCTTTCCCCGCCGAATCAGAAGGACCGAATCGTCCTTGAGTACCACTACTCCGACGCCGACGAAGGGCCGAGTGGGATATTCACGGGATTCCTTTTTTTCCATGTTCCTCTCCAGATTTTTAATCACCTTATACTGGAAGAGGATGGAAAATCCAGACTGGAAACGGAAGCCCGGGAAAAAATCCGCCCATCGGCGTTCCCGCCCCCGGTTATATCAAGAGCCCATGGGAGAAAAGTTACGCGGATGGGTTTTTGTATCCTACAGGATCAATCTATCGGGCCTTAGTCTCTGGGGTCTGTACTGCTATAGGTTTCACCATCAAAAGTTAAGGTCGTACCATCCAGGGAAACACTGTAATCCACTATCCTTAGTTGTCGGTCAACTTTCACTAAAGACCCGCCCATGCCCCCTGGGCCGGACCATTCATGTGTGACCTGATATTCCATGGTAGTTTCAGAGATTTTATTGATAGTTCCTCTTCCAACCTCTATCCTCATACCGAGAGAATATATGTAGATTGAAATAGAAAGGCTTGTATCGGTAAAAGAGTATATGAGAACACTGTCACCCACGTCTGGATCAACATATTCAGTATACCAGTCACCTGCATAATCTTCATCCATGGTATAGTTAATACTGGAATCCTCATCATCATTAAACATCAGGTCGCATGAGAAAAACAATGGAATCAAAACAAGCAGCATTAATAGATTTTTAATCCTGTACATAGTATTATCTCCGCTATAACCTAAATATAGTGTTTTTAATTCTACTATTTTTTGATAAGGGAAAGCAAATGAAAAAATTAATTCTAGTGTGTTTATTGTTTCACACCGGCTTTCTTTTTGCACAGGAAGATAAAAATAATTGGAGTGTTACGGGACTTGAAACTGCCATATATACTTATGTGAGAGAAGATATTAAAGAAACAGAATACGATGAAGCCTTGCCGGGAGGCAACCTGGCCCTTGGATTGAAAACACAAATGTTTTCATTTAAACCGGACAGGGCTCTTGGGAGCTGGATCAGTGTTGATTTTAGAATTCCCTTCAGAGCTATAGTTGAAGGAGAAGTGGAGGTAGTAGACGCCCTACCGGGCTCGATACAGATGCTTGGAAATATAAATTTCGGTTTAGGATTTCGCTCAAGTAGAAAGAAACTCCTGTCTTTTTACGGAGGCCTTGGACTGCATACTTATTTAAGCTACTTACATGCCTTTACCATCCTCCCCACCTCAGTATCAGAGGATGAATTGGAAATTGAAATTATACAGTATGACAGCGCCTTCGGATTGGGCGCTGAGATCGGGCTCAGAGTGAATACAAAGGGAAAATTGTTTTTTGTAATGGGTTCAGGTTTTTCCTGGGATTTTTACTCTTATCAGAACAGTAGGGTACTTATTGATGAATTTGATCCCCCTCTCGATATTGAAACCATAGGATCTGTCCCAAACTACATGGCCTTCGATATGAGCCCTCATGTAAGCATTGGTATAGAATATTAGAAGTAATTTGATATATGATCACAAAATAGTGTTGCCTTAAAGAGAATATGAAGATAACCGATACTCGGACTCAGCCCGAGGCCTTCTACCTGCTCGATTTTTCGAGGTGTTTCTGAACGCTTTCGAGGTGTTTTAACATCTTCGAACTGGATTCGGCAGGATCTCTTTTTTTTATCGCCTCCAGGATCTCGCGGTGTTCAAGCAGGGACTGACTCGTATGTTCAAGCCGTGAGAGGGACACTTTTTTACTCTCATCCATGAGGTTTTGCAACATTATACCGATCTGCCGCAGTACGAAATTCTGGGTCGAATCGAAGATCATTTCATGAAACACTGTTGCCTGTTCTACTCCGTGCTGTTTTCTCTGCAGTGACTTTTCCATGGAATCCAGGTCGTTTTCCATTTCCTGGATATCCGAATCCGTGGCGTTTGTCGCGCAGAGCGCGGCCATGAAGGGTTCAAAGCACTTCCTCGCCTCGATAAGGTCCATAAGAGGATGTTGCAAGGACTGATCGAGCCAGTTGAGATCGAAAATCGCATGATTTACGGTATCCTTCGAAGAAACGAAAACACCCAGACCGTGCCGTATCTCCACCAGGTGCATGAACTCGAGAACCTTCAGAGCGAGTCTGAGTGAATTCCGGCTGGCACCGAATTTCTTCGCGAGCTCCCTCTCCCCGGGTAGTTTTTGTCCTGGTTTGAGGTCTCCGGAGAGGATAAGGTCTTTCAGCTGTTCAATTATTATCTCGTATGTATTCTTTTTGTGAACGGTACTTATCTTGTCGGTCGCATTAAAAGAGGAAAGTGCGTTTTCTTCCATGAATACCACCTAACACAACGGTTTTTAAATTATATACATTTCGAGGGAAGTATTCAATTCCCGGGCCGCCCTACTGCTGTATGGCGGATACATCACTTCAGATAGCCTCGAGCTCCCGAAGCACGCTCCGAATATGCGTAAGGGCTTCTTCACCGACGGGTTGGATAGGGAGAACGGGGTCTCCGACCGGAAAACCCTGGATTTCCAGGGCAGCCTTTATGCAGGAAGCTAGATTGTACTTCTGAAAGACATAATTTATCTGCCACAGTTTCTTCTGAAGGGCAATGGCTTCATCCCATTTGCGTTCAAGGGCCAGATTGTACAATGCGACGCTCTGTTCGGGAACCACGCAGGCGGGACCGGCCATCCATCCCACCCCGCCTATCATCATGACAAAGAGGGGGATACTCGCGGAGGCGCTGAAGAGTTTTATATCGTCCCCGAGACTATTGGCGATGGTGAGAAGTTTGCCCGTATTGCCCGACGCGTCTTTCAGGTATTGAATATTGGGAACCCGGGCAAGGTCTTTAATCAGATCTATGGACAAATCGATTTTTTGAAAAGTGGGGTTCGTGTAGATGACTACCGGACAGTGCACCGCGTCGGCGATGGAACTGAAATAGGAATACACTTCCTTCTGAGTCAAGGGAAAATAGGTGTCTATGATCGCGAGGATCCCATCGACGCCCATGGAGTCGAATTCCCGGGCTTGATAGACTGCTTCCCGGATTGAAGTATGGCAGACTCCAGCTACAACGGGAACCCGCTCATTGGCTCCTTCTATCACGGTCTGTACTACGGTTTTTTTCTGCTCCCAGGTAAGATAGGCGAACTCGCCGGTACTTCCCAGCGGAGTCAGACCGTGCACTCCTTTACGTATCAGATGTTCCACGAGGTCCTTGAGAACCCCGGTCTTCACCTTGCCGTCATGATCCACCGGCGATACAAGGTAAGGATACACACCTGATAGTATTTTATTTGACATACCGTATTTCCTCCGTTCTTCTCGTGAGATTGAATAACTAGGGTCCCGGCGGCCTCATGCGGAAGCTGCCGGAACCGTACGTTTGAAGTTAGAACTTCCAGAAAATGGTGGTGACCAGCAAGATAACCACGAAACTGACTATCTGCAGCAGCCAGCCCGACTTAATAAAGTCGATAAATTTAAGCTTTCCTGGTCCGACTACCGCGATATTCGGTCCTGTGGCGATCGGAGACATGAAACACGCGCTCGCCGACATGGCTACCGCCATCAGGAAGGGATAGGGGCTCACACCCGCAGCTGATGCCGCGGCAACCGCGATGGGAGCAATGATGCCCGTAGCCGCGGTGTTGAAGGTGAACTGTGTAAGCAACATCGTCATCAGGATGATGTTGGCCAATAGTATGAAAGGAGTGTTCGTCATACCTGTCATTCCTTCGGCAATGATCTTAACGGCGCCCGATTTGGTCAGGGCCTTGCTCAACGAAAGCAGGGTGGCGAAGGAAATAACGGTGGTCCACGAGACCGATGAGTAGGCTTCCTTCCAGGTGATCGTACCTGTGGCGATTATAATCACCGCACCCAGAGCGGCCGTCGTCAGCAAGTCGAGATGGAGCACGCTTTTAAACAGGGGAACGTAACTTCCGGCCGCCATAATGAAAACGATCAAAATGAATACGACAATCGCTATCCACATCTTGTCCTTGCGGTACTGAAAATCGCTCTGGGTAGCGGGTCCCTCGTAATCGGCGCTTTCCATATCGATCTTCTCGGTGGGCATCATTTTTATGCTGAAAAAATAGAGGACCAGGATTCCCACAATGGAGAGAGGAAGACCTACCAGGGCGAAATCGAAGAACTTGAAGGGCTCGACCTGCAGTTCCATCGTTCCCATCACGCTGTTTACCACACCGTTCGGCGGGGTCCCGATCAAAGTGTTCGCGCCGCCCAGCGCAGAGGCAAAGGCCATAGCGAGCAGGGCTTTTTTCGGAGAATAGTCTCCCTTTTTAACACCGGCCAGAACGATGGGAAGAAGACAGGCTATTACCCCAAGATTTGACAAAAACGCGGAAAGAAACAGCGAAATTATCATAATCCACAGGAGAAAAAGATTCTCCTTGTTTTTGGACATCTTAATCGCGAACTTCCCTGCGATATCCGCGAACCCTGTGCGAAAGAGCGCTTCCCCGACCATGAACATGAACATGAAAGTCAACGGCCATTTGTTGGCGAAATTCGCGAAAGCTTCACTTGGCGTCAATACTCCCGTCATCACCAGCGCAACCGGAACCGAAATAGCAAGAGCTGCTATAGGCATCTTTCCGATTATGAGCAGGATGACAAGTGCAACCACTATTAGGATTGTAACAACGGCTGGACTCATAAAGGACCTCCCTGATTAAATATTTACCACACCGAAAAACCAAAAAAACTCGATTGCCGGTTTAGTGGTACCACCAGTGTAGCACCTTGTTTTTATATTTGTCAAATATTTTATTCCGAAATAATCGCGAAATAATCGCATATAAGTGAGCTTTTTTTAAAATCGGATCACATAACTGCTTTCTGAGATGGACACAATCTATTTTCTTCTTATGTGGGACAAGTATCCGGGATTTCAAGGATTTCTGTGCAGAAAGCTCTGAGAGAAAGCGTAAGCCCTACTCTGAATAGCTGGGAGGATAAGTTTTGCAAGATTTTTATCCTGAATTCCGTACAAAATTATACTATATCAGGATTGGCAGCTGAATATTGAAGGCATTGAATAGATCTTTCTGTTTCCGCGTCAGCTCGGTGTGGAAAGATTTATTTTCTCTTCACCAAACTCCCTCTTATCTATCTACATGTAAAAGCACAATACAATTTCGACTATATTGTCGAGATATTCGACAATATAGTCTAATGAATATTTATTATTTTTTCTAATTTATTTTCCGATATATAAATAATGCAATACTTATTCTGTTGTTTTTTGGCACAATAATTGCACCTATTTAATGATGGGGTGAACGTGCGTGGTAACGACACAGAAAAACGCTTCATCCGTCAGGAGGTTCATATGCGTAAAATAAAGAAAACCTCACTTATAACATACCACCCGGCAGCTATTCTCATACTTATTGCCTCGGTACTGTTAAGCTATGGGTGTTCAAATCCATTGGTCGGTTTCGGGCCCGGTGTTGACGTTGAAAATCCTGAGGGTTCCGTAAAAGACCTGGAAGACGGTGATTACGTACACGAAGAGATAATTCTCAGCGGAACAGCGGTGGATGATGTGAAAATCAAATCTGTCACCGTTCAGATAGGTGACGAAAGCCTAACCGCAAACCTGGAAGAGGGTGCCATAACCGACTGGGAGCTTCCGGTGGATACCACACTCTGGCCTGACGGCGAATATACACTTGTTATTACTATCACCGACGATTCAGGAAGAAGCAGTGAGTCTAGATTGTTGCTCTTTTTTGACAATACTCCACCCACTGTGCTCGTTACCAGCGGAGAAGGTATTACCGATGCGGGAGCTTCAACCAGGACTCCGACTATTAGTGGAGAAGCCTATGATTATCCCTTCAGCCGCCTCGATACTGTCACCGCAAGAGTTGTCTCCGGTAATGCGGAAGCAGGTACTGTGGAAGGTAAAAACGGCTGGTACTTTCCTCTTTCCACAACAGGGACCGGGAGCTACAGGGTGGAAATCACCGCCCGGGACATGGCGGGCAACGAAAACGAGTATCTATACCACATTTACGACCTCCCCGGAGGCACAAAAATAGAAGATCTTGCGAATGCCGACGCGGGGGAGGGGGAGGGTTCCTATTCAGAATACCGG